>NZ_JAGPUP010000499.1:0-31615 GCF_018069605.1 Microvirga sp. HBU67558
TTGATCGCGGCGGCGGCTCGGGGGCGCAGCTCTACGGCGAGGGCGGCAACGACACCCTGTACGGCTGGGGTGGCGGCGACTACCTGTTCGGCGGCAGCGGCAACGACTGGCTCGACGGCGGCTTCGGCAGTGATGTCCTGAACGGCGGCGAGGGCTTGGACTCCTTTGCCTTCACCAGCGCGCTGGGCACCGGCAACGTCGACACGATCCAGGACTTTGCTGCGGGCGACACCATCGCGCTCGGCTCTGCGGTGTTCGCGCAGGCCGGGTCGTACAACCTGGCCGGCACGGCGTTCAAGCTCGGCACGGCGGCCACGACGACGGCGCACCGGATCGTGTACGATCAGGCGACGGGCGATCTGTTCTACGATGCCGACGGTGTGGGCGGCGCGGCGCAGATCAAGGTCGCGGTGCTCGCCAACCATGCGCAGCTGAGCGCCGCCAACTTCCTGATCTGGTAAGGGAGCGGCAAGGGTGCGGGGCTGGGGTGAGGTTTGCCTCAGTTGCACCGGGCCCAGCCCTCAGTGCCAGAGACCTCATGGTCTCGTCATAGGAAACGTATGAGACGGAGAGGGCGCAGCGAAAGCTGCGCCTTTCCTGTGCGTGAACGGAATCGGCTTGACGATACATAGCGGTCCGACACGTATTAGGTGCTGGAAACGATACGATATAATGTGTAAAATTCTGAGATACGACGCACAAGGAAACGCCCATGACCCTCTTTAACAACACCTACGCCCTTCTCTCGGGTTATTCCTGGTCCACGCCGGTCATAGGCTATTACTTCCCGGATTCCCTCGACGGTTATCGCTACAAATATTCGTTCATGGATGGTTTCGCACCCGTCGGAGCCGGAATCCAGCAAGCCGTCCGCAACATTCTGGAAGGGCCTACGTCCGCGCCCCAATCCGGGGATTACATGACGCTCACCTCCGCGAGTGCCGTGGCCAATCTCGTTTTCTATTCAACAGGCAGTTCACGCTCTGATATCGCGGTCGGGCGATCGTCAGAACTGGAACGGCCGACAGCCTATTATCCGAAATTGGCCCCGTCCGATGGGCACGCCGGCGACGTTTGGCTGCACGACGGCGTCACGTCAGGAGGGGTAGGAACCTATAGTTACCACACGCTTCTGCATGAGCTGGGTCATGCGCTCGGGCTCAAGCACGGTCATGAACAGGCTAATACCAACAATCCCTTCGTTCTCACCCCCGATCGCGACTCTATAGAATTCTCCGTCATGACCTATAGAGAGTATGTCGGCGACGAGACTCCCGAGGGGACCAAGGCCGCGATCTTTCCTCAAACCTTGATGATGTATGACATCGCGGCCCTGCAACACCTCTATGGCGCCAACTTCGACACCAACAGCACGGACACCGTCTACAAATGGACGCCTGAGAGAGAAACCTTCGTCAATGGTGTCCAAGTCGGCCACGCCTATAATATTTTCATGACGGTGTGGGACGGCGGCGGCATCGACACTTACGACTTCAGCAGCTTCGATCAGGGGATGACGATCGACCTAAATCCTGGAGCGTGGTCGATCGTTTCAACCCGTCAACTCGCGCCGCTTGGCGATGATAAATTTGCCCAGGGCAATATTTTCAATGCGCTGCAATACAAAGATGATCCCCGCTCTCTGATCGAGAACGTCATCGCCTCGTTTGCAAACGACAGAATCATCGGAAACGCCGCTGATAACCGTCTTGATGGCGATTACGGCAAAGACAGCCTGTCGGGCGCTTCCGGCAACGATACGCTCATCGGCGGCGAGGGCAACGATTGGCTCGATGGCGGTACCGGGGCCGACCTGATGGATGGCGGCGCGGATTGGGACGTGGTGTCGTACAAGACCGCTTCGAGTGGCGCGACGGTGGATCTCACCACCAACGTCAATGCTGGCGCGGCCGCCGGCGACAGGATCATGAACGTGGAAGTGCTGCAGGGCTCGAACCACAACGACATGCTCATCGGCATCGATCGCGGCAACGGCAACGGCGTGCAGCTCTACGGCGAAGGCGGCGACGACGGCCTCATAGGCAAGGCCGGCGGCGATTATCTCTTCGGCGGCGCCGGCAATGACTGGCTCGACGGCGGCGCCGGCGGCGACGTGATGGACGGCCAAGCCGGCTGGGACGTGGTGTCGTACCAGAGCGCCACGAGCGGGGTGGCGGTCGATCTCAGCACCAACCTCAATGGCGGGGCCGCGCACGGTGACGTGATCTCCAACGTCGAGGTGGTGCAGGGCTCGAACTTCGACGATAGCCTGACCGGCATCGACAATGGCGGCGGCAACGGCGTCCAGCTCTATGGCGAGGGCGGCCACGACACGCTGATCGGCAAAGGGGGCGGCGACTATCTCGTCGGCGGCGCCGGCAACGACACGCTGGACAGCGGCTTCGGCGACGACGTGCTCAACGGCGGGGCGGGGGCGGATGCCTTCCGGTTCTCGACCGGGCTGGGGGCCGGTAACGTCGACACGATCCAGGACTTCTCGGCCGCCGAGGGCGACCGGATCGTGCTCAGCCGGAGCGTGTTCATGGACGTGGGCACGGGAGCGCTCTCGAGCGCGTATTTCAGCCTGGGCGCGGCCACGAGCTTCGATCACCACATCCTGTACGTCCAGGCCACCGGCGAGCTGTTCTATGACGTCGACGGCTCGGGCGGCGTGGCAGCAATCAAGTTCGCCACCGTGAGCGCCGGCACGGTCCTCAGCGCCTCCGACTTCTTCGTCGCATGAGCGGTCCGGCCTGCGGGCAGGAGCCGACAAGCCGCGCTTCCAGTCCGCATCGGTGACAATGGAAGGCGGGGCCATCGGGTCTCGCCTTTTTCCTGCGATGGTACCTGTCTTTGGTTCCGGGCAGGCGGAAGCCGGCCGACGGCCGGTTGAAACCTGTCCTATACGCGCCGGGCCGGGCGGAAGCCCAGGGCATCTTTACCCTGGACTTCCCGGTGCGCTGTCGCCATATTCCGCGCAACTTCACGAACCCCCTTCGGCGGCAGCAGCATGAAAGAGTTTTTCACCCAGTTCTTCACCTGGTGGAACGGACAGACCCTCGGCACGCGCTTCTTCACCTGGCGCAAGGGGCAGTTCGTGGGCGAGGACGAGTTCGGCAATCGCTACTTCCGCTATACTCAAGCCGAGGCGATCGACTCGAACGTGGGCGCCGAGCGCCGCTGGGTCGTCTATAACGGCGATGCCGATGCCTCGAAGGTGCCGCCCGGCTGGCGCGCCTGGCTGTGCCACAACGGCGATGTGCCTCCGAGCGAGGAGAGCTATCAGCCGCATCCCTGGGAGAGGCCCTACGTGCCCAACATGACCGGCACGGTCCAGGCCTATCGTCCGCAGGGCTCCAGCCTGTCGGCCGGGCAGCGACCCGCCGCCACCGGCGATTACGTGCCGTGGACGCCCGGGGAGTGAGGCAGGGCGCCTTCCTGAGACGGTCTTCATGCTGAAACGAGCCCAAGCCCGCACCTGCGTCGAGTGCGGCCTCGCCTATGGCCATCCCGATTTCAGCGTCCATGCCGGCCGGGTCGAGAACGGCCCCGCCTATTGGTCGGACCATGGGGTCCTGTGCTCCCATGGCTGCTCCCTGGCCCATTTCGAGCGGCGCGAACGGGAGGGCGATCCGATGACCGATCCGGCTCCCAATCCCCTGCAGCAGGACTGGTCCTGAACCGGGCTCAGCCCTTGGGATGGAAATACGACTGGCGCCGCATGGCCGCGTCGGCGAACAGGCCGAAGGCCTGGACCACATGGCCCTGCGGCACCTCGATCCCCCGGGCCACGCCGGAACCCTTCAGAACACCGCCGCGCTCGTCGGGCTCGGGATCGCGATAAGTCCCGCCGTCGCCCAGGGTACAGGTCTGGCACCGGATGGGTCCGAGGATCTGGGCTCCGCGGCCGATCCGGTTCGACCGGGTCAGCGATCCTCCCCCGAGGAGGCGGGCACCGTCCCCGACCTGGATGATCTCGCCTGCGGCAGCCTTGAGGGTGAAGCCGCCTTCCTCGCCGATCTCGGCGCCCGGGCCGATCGCGACCGATCCTCCCGCGGCGACGATCCGGGTGCCTGAGAAAAGCTCTGTTCCCCGGCCGACCACGAGAGTCCCGCCCTCCGCGATCTGCAGGACGACGTTGGGCCAGAGGACGACCTCGTCCTCCAGCCGCACCTCGCCCGAAATCAGCACCGAGCCCGGATCCGGTACCAGGATGCCGTGCCGGGAAAGGGCGGCCGTGTCTCCCTGAGACAGAAAGCCGAGGCGCCGGCGTGTCTCGTCACTTGCGAGAGCGGTTTCGTTCATAGGCCTGCGGTCCCGATGAATGTGGCGGTTCAAGCTTAACGGAACCGTTCCCGGAGCAAAGCCCATCGGATGCAGGGGAGGGGCGGAATCGACGCGCCGATATGCTGCTGAGGCATGACGGATAGCAGTTCTTGTGGCTCCTCAGGGCCGGCCGGCGCCCTTATATGCGCATCGCTACAAGAGCAAAGACAACCGGCCGCGACGGTCGGTCCACTGCTGGGGGCTCAGATGTTCGTTTCCTACATTCTTTCGAAAATTCGCAGCTATCATTCGTATCGCAAGACCGTCCGCGAGCTGTCGCAGCTTTCCGACCGGGACCTGTCGGATCTCGGCATCGCCCGCTACGACATTTCCCGGATCGCCCGCGCGGCAGCCTTCGCGTAAGCCGCACGGCCCCGGATCGTGAAGGTCACGCCCGCCCCTGGCGGGCGTTCGCGTTTCAGGGCGTTTTCTCCGGCCAGGCCGTCGAAGGAGAACGGCGCCCTGGAGCGTTAGATCCAGGTCCGGTCACGCGTCGTCCGAGACGCCAACCATTGTGAAGGTATCCATGGCTTCTCTCATCTCACGGGAATGGTACACGATCGCCATCTTCGGCATGGTCGTGGTCGCGTCGATCCTTCCGATCTGCGGCGCGCCGGGCGAGGTGTTCTCCGTCGCGACCAATCTCGCGATCGCCCTGCTGTTCTTCCTGCATGGCGCCCGGCTGTCGCGCGACGTGGTGATCGCCGGCATGATCCATTGGCGGCTGCATCTGTTCGTGCTGGTCACCACCTTCGTGGTCTTCCCGATTCTCGGCCTCATCGTCCTGGCCGTGCCGAACCTGATGACGCCCGCCCTGGCGACGGGCATCCTGTTCCTGTGCGTGCTCCCGTCGACCGTGCAGTCGTCGATCGCCTTCACGTCGATCGCCGAGGGCAACGTGCCGGCGGCGATCTGCTCGGCCTCCGCATCGAACATCCTGGGCATGTTCCTGACCCCGCTGCTCGTGGGGCTTCTGTTCCACACCCAGGGGAGCGGGGGATTCTCCCTCGGGGCGCTCGAAGGCATCCTGCTGCAGCTGCTCGCCCCGTTCATCCTCGGTCAGGTGCTTCAGCCCTATCTCGGCCGGTGGCTCGGCCGGCACAAGACGCTGACGCAGGTCGTCGACCGGGGCTCGATCCTGATGGTCGTCTACGGGGCCTTCAGCGAGGCGGTCATCGAGGGGCTCTGGCACAAGCTCTCGGCCCAGGATCTCGTCGCCGTCGTGGTGATCGACATCGTGCTGCTCGTCGTCGTGCTGTGCTTCACGTTCTATGTGAGCGGCTGGTTCGGCTTCAACCGGGCGGATCGGATCACCATCACGTTCTGCGGCTCCAAGAAGAGCCTGGCCTCGGGTGCCCCGATGGCGAACGTGATCTTCGCCGGTCAGGACGTCGGCTCTATCGTGCTTCCGCTCATGATCTTCCACCAGATCCAGCTCATGGCCTGCGCGGTTCTGGCCCGTCGCTTCGCGAGCAGCGCGAAGGCGCCTGCCGCGCCGGAGACGGCAAAATCCGTCTGATTCCGCATTGACGACCGGCGACCCGGGCCACGCAGCACCGGGACGCCGCGAGAGGCGAGGATCTATGGCTGGCCGCTGCCTCCGGCGGCTCCGTAGACCTGTCCGGTCGCATAGCTCGCATCCGCAGCCGCGAGCTGGACGTAGATCGAGGCCAGTTCGACGGGCTGGCCGGGGCGGCCGAGGGGGGTATCGCCGCCGAATTGCTGCAGCTTCTCCTGGGTCGCGCCGCCGCTGACCTGGAGCGGCGTCCAGATCGGCCCGGGTGCGACCCCGTTGACCCGGATGCCCTTCGGGCCGAGCTGCTTGGCCAGAGACTTTGTGAAGTTCATCATGGCCGCCTTGGTCATGGCGTAGTCGACGAGATTGGCCGACGGATCATAGGCCTGCTCGGAGGTGGTCTGGATGATCGCCGATCCCGGGGTCAGGTGCGGCAGGGCGGCCTTCGTGAGCCAGAACATGGCGTAGATGTTGGTCTTGATCGTCGCGTCGAAGTCGTCCGACGTGATGTCGAGGAGCGATTGCCGCTGCTGCTGGCGGGAGGCGTTGTTGACGAGGATGTCGAGCCCGCCGAGCGCCCGCACGGCATCCGCCACGATGCGGCTGCAGAGAGCCTCGTCGCGGATGTCGCCTGGAAGCGCCACGGCGATGCGACCCTCCTTCCTGATCAGATCGATCACCTCGCGGGCATCCGGCTCCTCGTCCGGATGGTAGCTGATGGCCACGTCGGCGCCCTCCCGGGCATACGCGATGGCGGCGGCCCGTCCCATCCCCGAGTCGCCCCCGGTGATCAGGGCCTTGCGGCCCTGGAGCCGCCCGGATCCCTTATAGCTCGTCTCGCCGTGATCCGGCCGCGGGTCCATCTTGCCGGCAAGGCCCGGCCAGGGCTGGGACTGAGAGCGGAACGGCGGCTTCGGGTATTTCGTGGTCGGATCATCCTTGGCGGCCGTGCCGCCGGAGGTGGATCCTGCGCTCTGGGCGCCTGCCGGGCCGGTCGCCGCTGCGGCGAGACCCGCCGCTGCTCCCCCCATCACGCCGCGTCGCGAAATCGCATTGCCGTTGCTCTCGTCCATGTCCAGCCTTCCATCAAGGGTCGAGCCCGGTTAACCGGCGGAATACCCGCGGGTTCAGAATTTTCGTTGACGTTGTCGTGAGGGCGATTCCCCGGCTCGCGTGGATCCCTGGGGCTTCTTTCCCGGCTTGCCCTTTTTCCATCATGGTTCGCGTGTTATCGCGTTGCCCGGAACAGGGGCGCGGCCGGAAACCGCCAGATCGGACTTGGCTTGGATCAGATGATGACAATCGGATGGACGCGGGCGGCTTTCGTGCTCGCATCGCTAATCGGCGGCCTCGGCGCGGCCCATGCGGACCGGATCAAGAACCCCACGGCGGTCTTCTCGGGCCTCGACAAGATCACGGGACGCATCGTGTCGTTCGAGGTCGGGATCGACGAGACCGTCCAGTTCGGCGCCCTGCAGATGACGCCGCGGGTCTGTTTCACCAAGCCGCCGACGGAAGCGCCGAACACCACGTCCTTCATCGAGGTGGACGAGCCCGGCACCGACGGCAAGACCAAGCGGGTCTTCTCCGGCTGGCTCTTCGCCGCGAGCCCGGGCCTGCACGGTCTGGAGCATCCGGTCTACGACATCTGGCTGGTCGACTGCAAAGGCGGCACGGAGATCATCGCCGAGCCCAAGGAAACGCCCGAGGAACCGCCGCCGATCCAGGATGCGACCAGGGCCCCGGCCGAGACCGGCCGCCCGGGCGACATCATCGCGCCGACCGGCGCGACGGCGCCGCGCCCGCCGGCCGTCCAGACTGCCCCCCTGCGCCAGCCCGAACCGCGGCAGCCGGCCCGGCGCCAGGCGCCCGCGGCACCGATCATCAACACGGACCGGTAGAACTCATCCGGCCTGAAGGGCGGCAAGGACCTCCTCGCCGCTGACGGCCCTGTCCACGGGCCAGGCGGTCCAGTCGGCGCCATGGTCCATGGCGTTGCGCAGCATCTGCTTGTAGGTGCGCCGGGGGACCTCGATGGCGCCGAACTGCGCCAGATGCGAGGTGACGAACTGGGTGTCCAGGAGCGAGAATCCGCCGCGGCGCAGGCGGGCGACCAGATGCACGAGGGCGACCTTCGAGGCATCCCGCTCCGTGTGGAACATGCTCTCGCCGAAGAAGGCGCCGTTGAGGCGCACCCCGTAGAGACCGCCCACGAGACGGCCATCCTGGTAGACCTCCACCGTGTGGCAATAGCCGGCATCGAAGAGTTCGCCATAGAGTTCGCGGATGCGCCGGCTGATCCAGGTCTTCTCCCGGTCCACGCCGGGCGCCGCGCAGCCGGCCACCACGCCGTCGAAATTCCGGTCGACGCGAACCTCGAAGAGGTCTGAGCGGACCGTGCGGGCCAAGCGCTTCGAGACATGGAAATGGTCGAGCGGGATGATGCCCCGCTCGCGCGGCTCGACCCAGAACAGCGAAGGATCGTCGGCATCTTCCGCCATGGGAAAGATGCCGGCCGCATAGGCCTTCAGCAGGATATCGGGTGTAATCTCAATCGCGTGGTCGGGAGACCGGGTCATTCACGCACATATCCGATCGTTCGAGCTATCCTTCATAAAATAGGATGGCCGAAACGCGAAGTCAGATCGGCCTCAGGTCAATTTTGCCAAGCTCCCGAATGGCTGAGGACGCGTCGCATCGCCTCCAGGGCAACCGGAACGTCGTGCGGGTAAAGGTGCTCGATGTTGTGCGCCGAATAGACGGCGTCGAAACTGTCGGACGCGACCTGGGACAGCTGCGGCAGCTTGTCGACGATGTCCGGCCGAACGCTCTCGTCGATGTCGAGCGTCACCTCGTCCCACGCGGAATCGGCCAGAGCCCTGACCGTCTGATGCTTGCGCTTGCGACCGCAGCCGACATGAAGAAAGCGAGGCATGGTCGTCCATGGCCTCGCTTCGACAAAGGGCGGGCCTCCTGTTCCGATGACATCAGAACAAGAGGTTGGCTATGTTATTATAATTCTACTCGGTTTCGCTCAGGCCACCCGTCTTCAGGAAGTTCTCCAGCCAGTGGATATCGTACTGGCCGTTCTGGATTTCCGGGTTGCGCACGAGAGTCCGGAACAGCGGCAGGGTGGTGTCGATTCCGTCGACCACGAACTCGTCGAGGGCACGCCGCAGACGCATGAGGCACTCGTTGCGGGTGCGGCCATGGACGATGAGCTTGCCCACGAGGGAATCGTAGTGCGGCGGGATGCGGTAGCCCTGGTAGGCGGCCGAGTCGACCCGGACGCCCAGACCGCCCGGCGGATGGAAGTAGCTGATTGTGCCGGGCGAGGGGCGGAAGGTCGAGGGATGCTCGGCGTTCACCCGGCATTCGATGGCATGGCCTTCGATGTGGATGTCCGCCTGCGTCACGGAAAGCGGATGCCCGGCCGCGACCCGGATCTGCTCGTTGACCAGATCGATCCCCGTGATCATCTCCGTGACCGGGTGCTCCACCTGGATGCGGGTGTTCATCTCGATGAAGTAGAACTCCCCGTCCTCGTAGAGGAACTCGATCGTGCCGGCGCCCGCATACTGCAGGTCCTGCATGGCCTTGGCCACAACGCCGCCGATGCGCTCGCGCATCTCGACGTTCAGCGCCGGCGAGGGGCCTTCCTCCCAGACCTTCTGGTGGCGGCGCTGCAGGGAGCAGTCGCGCTCGCCCAGATGGATGGCGTTGCCCCGCCCGTCGCCCAGAACCTGAATCTCGATGTGGCGCGGCTTCTCGAGGTACTTCTCGATATAGACCGCGTCGTCGCCGAAGGCCGCCTTGGCCTCCGTCCGGGCGGTCTGGAAGGCATGGACGAGGTCGTCCTCGTTGCGCGCCACCTTCATGCCGCGGCCGCCGCCGCCGGCCGCCGCCTTGATGATGACCGGGTATCCGATGTCCTTGGCGACCTTCTTGGCCTCGTCCTCGTCGTTGATGCCGCCCTCGGAGCCGGGCACGCACGGGATTCCGAGACGCTTGGCGGTGCGCTTGGCCTCGATCTTGTCGCCCATGATGCGGATGTGCTCCGCCTTGGGGCCGATGAACGCGATGCGGTGGTGCTCCAGCACCTCCGCAAACCGGGCATTCTCGGACAGGAAGCCGTAGCCCGGATGGATCGCGTCGGCGCCGGTGATCTCGCAGGCGGCGATCAGGGCCGGGATGTTGAGATAGCTGTCGCGGGCGGCCGGCGGCCCGATGCAGACGCTTTCGTCGGCGAGGCGGACATGCATGGCGTCCGCGTCGGCGGTGGAGTGCACCGCCACGGTGGCGATTCCGAGCTCCTTCGCCGCGCGCAGGATGCGCAGGGCGATCTCGCCGCGATTGGCAATGAGGATCTTATCGAACATGTCGCGCCTTACTCGATGACGAGGAGGGGTTCACCGTATTCAACAGGAGTTCCGTCTTCGACAAAGATGGCCGTCACGGTGCCGGAGCGGGGCGCCACGATCTCGTTGAAGGTCTTCATCGCTTCGACGAGCAGCACCTTCTCGCCGGCCTGGACCTTGGATCCGACCTCGACGAAGGCCTTCGCGTCCGGAGACGGCTTGCGGTAGGCGGTGCCCACCATGGGCGAGAGCACGGCGCCCGGATGGGGGGCGCCCGGCTTGGCGGCAGCGTCCGCCGAGGCGGCCGCCGGCGGCGGCGCGACGACCGGAGCGGGGGCGAGCGCGGCGGGCGCCGCGACCGGGACGGACACCGCGGCCGTCACCGTACGGGCCACGCGGATGCGAAGGTCGCCCTTCTCCACTTCGATCTCGCTGAGATCCGTATCGGCGATCAGGTTCGCCAATTCACGGACGAGATCGGGATCGAAAGGGTTTTCCTTGGCCATGGGGCTTACCTCTACTTCCTGAGGAACTAATGCTGGGAAGACTTCGCCTGACGGGCCCGCTCGGCCATCACCTGGTGAACCGCCTCCAGGCCGAGCACGTAGCTCTGGGGCCCGAAACCGCAGATCACCCCGACGGAGACGGGCGCAATGAGCGAGCGATGGCGAAAGCCTTCGCGAGCATGAACATTCGAAATGTGGATCTCGACCGTCGGAGCGCCGCTGCCCGAGATGGCGTCGCGCAGCGCGATCGAGGTGTGGGTGTAGGCGCCGGCATTGATGACGATGCCGGCTCCCTGAGCGCCCGCTTCCTGGATCCAGTCGACCAGATGTCCCTCGTGGTTCGACTGGCGGAACGTGACCGACGTCCCCAGAGCCTCCGCCTTCTCGCGCACGAGCTTCTCGATGTCCGGCAGCGTCGTGCTGCCATAGACTTGGGGCTCTCGGCGGCCGAGCAGATTGAGATTGGGTCCGTTGAGGACGAAGACGGTGGTCATCGCGAAAGGAGCGTTCCTGGCGCCCCGCGAGGCGGAGCCGAAACGCCCTCTTATCCAAAAGGCGAGCACGGGGGAAGGGGAAAACCAAGGCTTTCCCAAGCTAGGCGTGCATTCCGCAAAGGGAGGAGGGGCAGTTCGAGGCCGACCGAACGGCAGAGGAGGAGCCATCCTCCGTCATGGCCGGGCTTGTCCCGGCCATCCCGATTGCTTGAAGCACCGCGCTTTTCGTATTGGGATCACCGGGACGAGCCCGGTGATGACGTCGAGAGCGAGCCTACCCGCAGCTCGCCTTGCCGCACTGGCGGACGTTGTCCACGAGCTGCTTCAGGGGCTCCATGCCGACCGCCCCGGGGATGACCGTCTCGCCGACGATGAAGGCCGGGGTTCCGGTCAGGTTCAGCTTGTCGCCGAGGGCCATGTTCTCCTGGAGCGCGGCGCGGACCTCGGAGCTTTCGACGTCCTTCTGGAGGCGGGCCATGTCGACGCCCATCTCCTTGGCGACCGCCATGGCGCGCTCTCCGTTCACCCGGCCGCGGCTCTCCAGAACCTTGATGTGGTAGTCGAACAGCTTCTGGCCCTGGAGCTGGTTCTTGACCGCCAGCGCAACCCGGCTCGCCTCGACGGAATCGGGTCCGAGAACCGGGAAATCCTTCAGGACGACGCGCAGCTTCGGGTCGCTCTTCATGAGGGTCTGGACGTCGGACAGGGCCTTCTTGCAGTAGCCGCAATTGTAGTCGAAGAACTCCACCAGGGTGATGTCGCCCGAGGGATTGCCCACGATATAGGAATGCGACGCGTTCAGGAGCGACTGCTTGGTCTCCTTCACGGCGCTGGCCTGGGCGACCTGCTGGGCTTCCGCCTGGCGCTTCTCGAGCTCGGCGATGACCTCGGTCAGGACCTCCGGGTTCTTCACGAGGTAGTCCTTCACGATCTCGCCGATGGCCTGCTTCTGCTGCTCGTTGAAGACCGGGCTCTGCGCCATCGCGGCGGGAGCGATCGCCAGAGCGCCGAGCAGGGCTGCGGTCCGGCCGATGGAGAGAAGCGAAAAGCGCATATGCGGTCCTTTGCGGGAGTCGTCGATGCCTCTGGGTGTAGCAATGGTTCGAGGCGGAGTTGAGACTCGTTGTTCTACCGCGAGTTAGCGGCTTCGGCCCTGTGGCGTCAAATCACGGGTTCGTATTGTCAGCCTCATGCCCTTCACGTCATCACCGGCACAGGCCTGGCCATGACGTGGTGGATGTCATCCCCAGCAGCCGCAGGCCGGGAAGGGGATCCACGACCAGGCGCAGCGCTAGGGATTCCTTTCGCCCGTTGACGATTCAGCCGCGAAGGACGCGCGATGAAGAACCGTCTTGAGACCGTCCGTCCGACGGGATACGAGCCTTCTCATGACCAAATCATCCGCCGATCTCCACTCGCCCCTCATCGCGCGCCGCATGGATCGCGTCGCCTCCTTCCTGGCCATGGACGTGCTGAGCGCGGCCGCCGCCAAGGAACGGCGCGGGGACAGCGTGATCCACATGGAGGTCGGCCAGCCGTCGGCGCCCGCGCCCCGCGCGGCCCGGGAAGCGGCCAAGGCGGCCCTCGATCTCGGCCGGATCGGCTACACGGAGGCGCTGGGCATCGCGGCCCTGCGGGAGCGCATCGCCCGGCATTACCGCGACGCCTACGGGGTGAGCATCGCCCCCGAGCGCGTCGTGGTGACCACCGGCTCCTCGGCCGGGTTCGTGCTGGCCTTCCTGAGCCTCTTCGATCCGGGCCAGCGGGTGGCGATCACGGCGCCGGGCTATCCGGCCTATCGCAATATCCTGGAGGCCCTGGGCATCGAGCCGGTCACGATCCCGCTCGCCAAGGCGGACGGCTGGATCATGACCGCCGAAGCGATCGAAAAGGCCCATGCCGAGAAGCCCTTGCACGGGATTCTGGCCATGAGCCCTGCGAACCCCTCGGGCACCATGATCGGCCGCAAGGCGCTGGCGGAACTCGGCGAGACCTGCCGCCGCCTGGGGCTGTGGTTCGTGTCGGACGAGATCTATCACGGGCTCACCTATGGCGAGGCTGCCTCGACGGCGCTCGCGTCCGATGACGATGCGGTGGTGATCAACTCGTTTTCGAAATATTATTGCATGACCGGCTGGCGTATCGGCTGGATCGTGGTGCCCGACCGTCTGGTGCGCCCCATCGAGCGACTGGCACAGAACCTCTACATCTCGCCTCCCTACCTGTCCCAGGTGGCGGCGCTCGCCGCCTTCGATGCGGCGGAGGAACTCGAGGCCGTAAAGGCCGGCTATGCCCGCAACCGCGCCTACCTGCTCGAGGAACTGCCCCAGGTCGGCATCACGGAGATGCACCCGGTGGACGGCGCCTTCTACATCTACGCGGACATCGCCCGCTTCACGAACGATTCAATCGGCTTCTCCAAGCGCATGCTGGAGGAGGCGGGCGTCGCCGCGACCCCGGGCCTCGACTTCGACCCCATCGAAGGCTCCCACTACCTGCGGTTCTCCTTCGCCGGATCGGAAAACGACTGCCGCGAGACCGTGGCCCGGCTGAAGGGATGGCTGCGGTAACGACACCCGAGAGTCGGTTGGGGAGACCATCGGCCGAACCGGAATGATGGCGCGTGGTCAAACGAAAATGCCCGGCTCAAGGCCGGGCATTTCTTTATGGATTCTACGATCCGCTCAGGACCGACTTTGCCTTGGACCACCAGCCGGCGCGCTTGGGCCGGTTGGGATCTTCCGGGGTCAGCACGACCGCGACCGGTTCCGGCTCGGGAGCCACGGGGGCGGGCGGTGGAACCGGGGCCTCGGCTACGGGATGGGGCGCGGCGACGATCGGCTCGGCCTCGGTGGACGGACGGGGCTCCTCTGCCTGCGCCTCGGTGCCGGTCTCGGCAGGAGCCGCATTCTCGACCGCCTGCTCGGCGGCTTCCTGAGAAGACTCCTCGGCGACCGGTGCGGCCTGCGCGTCGTCGGCGGCCACGAAGCCCTCCTCCACGGCGAACTCGACCGTCTCGTCCCGGCTGCGTCCACGGCCGCCGCGACGGCCACGGCGCCGGCGGCGTCCACCGCGGGAATCGTCGTCCGCCTCGCCGGCTTCGGCGGGAGCAGCCTCGTCTCCGGTGGCTTCGACCTCGGCCTCTTCCTCGTCGGATTCGCCCTCGGCCTCTCCGGCCTCGGAGCCTTCCTCGGCCTGGGATTCGCCCGCGAAGGTCTCCCGGTCACGACCGCGGCGGCGGCGGCGGCGGCGGCGGCGGCGGCCGCCTTCACCTTCCTCGCCACGCTCTTCGCCGCCTTGGGCTTCCTCGGTGATCTCCTCGTCGGCCTCGATCTCGATCTCAACCTCCTCGACGGGCTCATCGATGGCGATGGCGTCGATCTGGATGCCGGTCGCGGCCGCTTTGTGCTCGAGCTTGAGGGCGGGTTCGCCGCGCTCGATCGCATAGGTGGTCGTGCCATGGAGGCTGTCGTCGGCCACGATGGCGATCGAGACGCCGAAGCGCGTCTCCAGGTCGCGCAGATGGAGGCGCTTCTGGTTCAGGATGTAGAACGCCGCCTCCATCCGGGTGCGGACGACGAGGTTGTAGCTGGCATTCTTGATGAGGGTCTCCTCGATCGAGCGCAGCACCTGCAGGGCCACAGAAGGGGTCGAGCGCACGAACCCGGTGCCGGCGCAGTGCGGGCAGGGGATCGAGGAGGATTCCAGCACGCCGGTGCGGATGCGCTGGCGCGACATTTCCAGGAGCCCGAAGGGCGAGATGCGTCCGACCTGGATCCGGGCGCGGTCGTTCTTCAGGCACTCGTTGAGCTTCTTCTCGACGGCGCGGTTGTTCCGCTTCTCCTCCATGTCGATGAAGTCGATCACCACGAGGCCGGCGAGATCGCGCAGGCGGAGCTGCCGGGCGATTTCCTCGGCGGCTTCGAGGTTGGTGCGCAGCGCCGTGTCCTCGATGTTGTGCTCGCGGGTCGACCGGCCGGAATTCACGTCGATGGACACGAGGGCTTCGGTCGGGTTGATGACGAGATAGCCGCCCGATTTCAGCGTCACGACGTTCGAGAACATGGCGTCCAGCTGGGCCTCGACGCCGAACTTCGCGAAGAGCGGCTGCGGATCGCGGTAGGGCTGGACCAGCTTCGAATGGCTCGGCATGAGCATCCGCATGAAGTCCTTGGCCTCGCGATAGCCTTCCTCGCCGGACACCATCACGTCGTCGATGTCCTTGTTGTAGAGGTCGCGGATGGCCCGCTTGATGAGGGAGCCTTCCTCGTAGACCAGGGAGGGGGCGGCCGACTTGAGGGTCAGCTCGCGCACGCTCTCCCAGAGGCGCATGAGGTATTCGTAGTCGCGCTTGATCTCGGGCTTGGTGCGCGAGGCGCCGGCCGTGCGCAGGATGATGCCCATTCCCTCGGGCACCTCCAGCTCCTGGGCGATCTCCTTCAGGCGCTTGCGGTCCGCCGCATTGGTGATCTTGCGGGAGATGCCGCCGCCTCGGCCCGTGTTGGGCATGAGCACCGAATAGCGTCCAGCGAGCGACAGGTAGGTGGTCAGGGCCGCGCCCTTGTTGCCGCGCTCCTCCTTGACGACCTGGACCAGCAGGATCTGGCGGCGCTTGATGACTTCCTGGATCTTGTACTGCTTGCGCGGTGCGCGACGGCGCTGGGGAAGGTCCTCGATGGCGTCGTCGCCGCCGAGCTGCTCGACGATCTCGTGCTCTTCCACGTCGTGATCGTCTTCGTCCTCGTCCTCATCGTCCTCTTCGCCGCCCTCGTCCCCTTCAGGCTGCCGGGCTTCCGTTGCCGGGCGGGCTTCCGTTGCCGGGCGGGCCTCCGTTGCCGGGCGGGCCTCCGTTGCCGGGGAGGTCTCGTCGTCCTGCGCGGCTTCGGGGCTGCGTGCCGTCTCGTCCTGCTCGGCTCCCTCGGGAGCGACGATCACGGCCGATCCTTCGACAGCCTGGATCGCATCCTCGGCGGCGCCCTCGTCGGGGGTGGCGCCCTCGGTCGAGGCG
This sequence comes from Microvirga sp. HBU67558, assembly GCF_018069605.1. NCBI lineage: Bacteria > Pseudomonadati > Pseudomonadota > Alphaproteobacteria > Hyphomicrobiales > Methylobacteriaceae > Microvirga > Microvirga sp. HBU67558. The sequence goes on from NZ_JAGPUP010000499.1 coordinate 16,209, forward strand.
GACGGGGATTCCAGCGCCTCGGCAGCGCCGGTCTCGCTGTCCGCATTGAAGGTTTCGCCGCTCTCCGCGACACCGTCTTCGGACCCGGCCTCGGCTTCGGTGGAGACGACGGTCTCGTCCGACTCGGCGCGCCGCTGCGAGGAACGGCGGCGGCGGCGGTTGCTGCGGCGCTCCTCCTCGTGCTCCTCCTCGCGCTGAGCCTCGGCTTCGGCCTCGAGCAGGGCCTGACGGTCGGCGACGGGAATCTGATAGTAATCGGGGTGGATTTCGCTGAACGCGAGGAACCCGTGGCGGTTTCCGCCGTATTCCACGAAGGCCGCCTGGAGCGACGGTTCGACCCGGGTGACCTTGGCGAGATAGATATTCCCGCGCAGCTGCTTCCGGTTAGCGGATTCGAAGTCGAATTCTTCGACCTTCTGGCCGCGCACCACCACGACCCGGGTTTCTTCCGGGTGGGAGGCATCGATGAGCATCTTGTTTGCCATGTTGAACTCTCGACATGGCGATCGAGGGCAGGACCTGAGGCAGGGGCCGCATTGTGGGCGGATGGGCACGCCGCTGGTAAGGGCGGCGTGCTGAAATTGCGTTCGGAGTGCTGTCGATCGCCATCATGCGCCGCGTTGGGGCGCATACTGGGTTGAATTGAGCCGGCTCGTGGCCGGAAAGGGTGGAGGTCGGGCGTGCGCGGGATGAAACGCGCGATTCGAACGGTGCAGAGACGAAGGTCAGAACTGACTTCGCGTGCGCAACCATTCGACACGGCCCTTTCGTAGATATCGATGAGCCGGAAACCGGCCATCGGCGAGTGGCGACAAGCGTCGCCATTTGGTCCTGTCCGTGAGCCTGTCGAGGGTGACGGGTCTCCTGGAGGATCGGTCAACACAACCGTCTCCTCCGGATCCGCCGTCAGATTCGGCCATGCCGGACGGGATCAAGATCATTACAGAGCGATTGGGGCATTTGGCAAGATCCCGCGTGACTGTGCCATGAACGCAACACTATCTCAGTAAACGTCCGTGCGACGTGAGGTTCCGTTAACCAAAGGCCGACTATCAGTATAGGAAGGACGCGAGAACTCGCAGCAATCACCGATGGCCCGTCATCTCCTCACTCGCCTGATCGGCATGTGCCTCATGCTGGCCTGCATGGCCGGCGGGGCTGGCCATGCCCGTGCGGCCGCGGAGGGTGGGAAGGTCTCTTCTCCCGCCATCGCGGCCGCCGTCGCGGTCGAGTCGGACGGCGCGAAGACCCGGTTCAAGGTGACCCTGTCGAAGGCGGTGACCGCCCAGGTGTCCCTGATGGAGCGCCCGGACCGGGTCATCATCGATCTGCCGGAGGTTGCCTTCCACCTGCCGCAGGAGGCCGGGCGCGGCAAGGAAGGCCTGATCGCATCCTACCGCTACGGTCTCTTTGCTCCGGGCCGCTCGCGGGTGGTGATGGAGCTGACCCAGCCGGCCGTGGTCTCCGGGATGACGACGGCGCTCGACTCCACGGGAGCGGCGACCATCCTGACGATCGAGCTCTCCCGCGCCGAGCGCGAAGAATTCCGCAAGGCCGTGCTCGAAAGCTCCGCCGCGACCAGGGAGGCCTCGGCCGCGCCGGTCGCTCCTTCGGCCAAGGATTCGCGGCCGGTCATCATCATCGATCCCGGTCACGGCGGCATCGATCCGGGGGCGAACGCCTCCTCGGGCAACATGCTGGAGAAGGACCTCGTGCTGTCCTTCGCCCAGCGGTTGAAGAAGAAGCTCGAAGAGAACGGACGCTACAAGATCCTCATGACCCGGGACCAGGACGTGTTCGTGTCCCTGGGCGATCGGGTCCGGGCCGCGCGGGCCGCCCAGGCCGACCTGTTCATCTCCGTTCATGCGGATTCGATCTCCGGCGGCCAGGAGGTGAGGGGGCTGACGGTCTATACCGGGTCGGAGCGAGCCTCCGACGCCGATTCCGCCCGCCTCGCCGACCGCGAAAACAAGGCGGACGCGGTCGCGGGCGTTGAAGCTGGCGACATGCCGGACGACGTCTCGGACATCCTGATGGAATTGACCCTGAGGGAGACGCGGGGCTTCTCCCATAGCTTCGCCAGCCGTCTCGTGGGGGAATTCGACTCAGTGGCGCGCCTCAACAAGAATCCCCACCGGCAGGCCCGCTTCCAGGTGCTGCGCGCCCACGACGTGCCCTCCGTCCTGGTCGAACTCGGCTACCTGTCGAGCCAGAAGGATCTGGACCTGCTGATGTCCGAGGAATGGCGCGCCAAGATGGTCTCCGCCATGTCGGTCGCGGTCGATCGCTTTTTCGCCGCGCGGTTCGCCCGCAGGGGCTCTGCCGCAGTTTTACCATAGATAGAGTGTGGATACCCGTAGCGGGGGCGCGATTCATCGGGTAACGAGGATGCGCGTTTCAAGATCTGCATAAACGGGCGCCATGGGCGCCGTCATGGAACACCTTCGGATGCGCTTCGTCCTACGATTTTTCGGCTTCCTCTTCAGCGTTGGAGCGATCTTCTTCCTGATCGGCGCTGTCGGGCTGGCCTATGGATTCTGGTTCTATTCGAAGGATCTGCCGGATCACGCCCAACTCGCCAACTACGAGCCGCCGGTCATGACCCGCATCCACGCGGCGGACGGCAGCCTGATCGCCGAATATGCCCGCGAGCGCCGGCTCTACGTGCCGATCCAGGCCATGCCCAAGCTCGTGATCGGGGCATTCCTCTCCGCCGAGGACAAGAATTTCTACAAGCATGTCGGCATCGATCCCGAGGGTCTCGTGCGTGCCGTGGTGGTCAATCTCCGGTCCGGCGGGGCCAGGGAGCAGGGCGCATCCACCATCACCCAGCAGGTCGCCAAGAACTTCCTCGTGGGCAATGAGCGCAGCTACGAGCGCAAGATCCGTGAGGCGCTGATCGCCCTGCGGATGGAATCGACCTTCTCCAAGGACAAGATCCTCGAGCTCTACCTCAACGAGATCTTCCTCGGCACCCTCACCCCGGGGCGCAACCTGCACGGCGTCGCGGCGGCCGCGCTCGACTATTTCGGCAAGTCCATCCACGAACTGACCGTCGCCGAGGCCGCCTACATCGCCGCCCTGCCCAAGGGCCCGAACAACTATCATCCGTTCCGCCAGCGCAAGGCCGCCATCGAGCGCCGGAACTGGGTGATCGATCGCATGGCCAACAACGGCTACATCTCGAAAGAGGATGCGGATGCGGCCCAGAAGGAGCCCCTCAACGTCAAGCCGCGCGTGGTCTCCCCGAACAGCATCGCGTCGGGCTACTTCGCCGAGGGCGTGCGCCGGGACATCGCCGAGCGCTATGGCGAGGAGACCCTCTATGAGGGCGGCCTGCTGATCCGGTCCACCCTCGATCCGAAGATGCAGGCCATGGCCCGCAAGGCCCTGGTCGACGGTCTCGTGCGCTTCGACGAGGCGCGCGGATGGCGCGGCGCCCATCAGAAGATCGATCTCGCGGGCCGCGAGTGGGGTCTGGCGCTGGCCGAAGTGCCGGCGCTGGGCGACGTCCAGCCGTGGCGTCTCGCGGTCGTGCTGGAGGTCGCCGGAGGCCGCGCCAAGGTCGGCCTTCAGCCCAAGCGCGAGTCGTCCGGCCAGGTGGGCAAGGACCGTGAGTCCGGCCTCGTGACGGCCGACGGCGCCAAATGGACCCGGCGTCCCGTCGAGCGCGCCGTCTCAGTGGGCGACGTGGTCTATGTGGAGACGCTCTCCGACAAACCGGGGCAGTTCCGCCTGCGCCAGATTCCCGAGATCTCGGGCGCCATCGTGGCCATGGATCCGAACACGGGCCGCGTCCACGCCATGGTGGGCGGCTTCTCCTATGACCAGAGCGAGTTCAACCGGGCCATTCAGGCCATGCGCCAGCCGGGCTCCTCGTTCAAACCCATCGTCTATGCGACGGCCCTCGACAACGGCTACACGCCCTCGAACCAGATCATGGATTCGCCCTTCGTGCTCGACATGGGGCCGGGGCAGGCGGCCTGGGCACCCTCGAACTACGACGGGAAATCCGGCGGCCTGCGGACGCTGCGCTATGGCATCGAGCATTCCAAGAACCTGATGACGGTGCGCCTCGCCAACGAGGTCGGCATGCCGGCCATCTCGGAATATGCCCGTCGGTTCGGGGTCTATGACGATCTGCTGCCGCTGCTCTCCATGTCGCTCGGCGCCGGCGAGACCACGGTCATGCGCATGACGGCCGCCTATTCCATGTTCGCCAACGGTGGCCGCCGCATCAAGCCGACCCTGATCGACCAGATCCAGGACCGCAACGGCCGGACCCTGTACCGCCACGACGATCGCAAGTGCACCGGCTGCGATGCGGAGAAGTGGGATGGCGCCGCGGCGCCCAAGCTGACCGAGACCCGGGAGCAGGTGCTCGATCCGCTGACCGCCTACCAGATCACCTCGATCCTCGAAGGCGTGGTGCAGCGGGGTACGGCCCAGTCGGTCAAGGCGGTCGGCAAGCCGCTCGCCGGCAAGACGGGCACCACCAACGACGCCAAGGACGTGTGGTTCGTCGGGTTCTCGCCCGATCTCGCCGTCGGCGTGTTCCTCGGCTACGACCAGCCCAAGTCGCTCGGCAACGCGGCAACGGCGGGCCAATACGCCGCCCCGGTCTTCCGCGACTTCATGCAGCTGGCGCTCAAGGACAAGCCGGCGACGCCGTTCCGCGTTCCTGCCGGCATCAAGCTGATCCGCGTCAACGCCGCTACCGGCACCCGCGCGGGCGGCGAGGGCGGCGGCACGATCCTCGAGGCCTTCAAGCCCGGCCAGTCGCCGCCGGAATACGTCCCGCCGGAGCCAGAGGAGGTTCCGCAGGCCGAGTATGCGCCGGCGCCTCCTCCCGGAGGGCCCAGGCAGGCGGTCGGGGCGGGCCCCAGCGGATTGTACTGAGCGGCCCAGCCACCATATAGAAGCCACCCTCCATCGAGTGAAAACGGATTGATCCCGGCCGGTTCTCCGGTCGTGGAGCAATCCCTTGCCGTGAGGGAGAAGTTCCTTTGACACCCGGCGGTGGTCCCCTTAAGACGCCGCTATCAGAAGAGACGGACAGCGAAGAGAAGATGCGCGCCGAAATCCAACATCTCGTAGAAGAGACCAAGCAGTCAGTCGGGCTGCTGAGGAGGCATCTTTGACTGGGATACTGCCCAGCGACGCCTCGCGGAACTGAACGCCCAGGCCGAGGACCCCAACCTCTGGAACGATGCCGACGCGGCGCAGAAGATCATGCGCGAGCGTACCTCGCTCGAGGACCAGATCTCGGCCGTGAAGCGCCTCGACCAGGAACTCGAGGACGCCATCACGCTGATCGAACTCGGCGAGGCCGAGGAGGACGAAGCCACCATCCGCGAGGGTGAGGAGACCATCCGCAGCCTCCAAGCCGAGGCGGCCCGCCGCCAGGTCGAGACCCTGCTCTCGGGCGAGGCCGATGCGAATGACACCTATGTGGAAGTCCATTCCGGCGCCGGCGGCACGGAAAGCCAGGATTGGGCCAACATGCTCCAGCGCATGTACGCCCGCTGGGCCGAGCGCCGGAAGTACAAGGTCGAGCTTCTCGAAATCACCGACGGCGAAGAGGCCGGCATCAAGAGCGCCACGCTCCTGATCAAGGGGCTCAACGCCTATGGCTGGCTCAAGACCGAGTCGGGCGTGCACCGCCTTGTTCGCATCTCGCCCTACGACTCGAACGCCCGCCGCCACACCAGCTTCGCGTCCGTGTGGGTCTACCCGGTAGTGGACGATCGCATCAATATCGAGATCAAGGAATCCGACTGCCGGATCGACACGTTCCGCTCCTCGGGCGCCGGCGGCCAGCACGTGAACACCACCGACTCGGCCGTGCGCATCACGCACATCCCGAGCGGCATCGTGGTGGCCTGCCAGCAGGAGCGCTCCCAGCACAAGAACCGGGCAACCGCCTGGAACATGCTGCGCGCCCGCCTCTACGAGGCCGAGCTGAAGAAGCGCGAGGAGAAAGCCAGCGCCGAGGCCGCCGCCAAGACGGATATCGGCTGGGGCCACCAGATCCGCTCCTATGTGCTCCAGCCCTACCAGATGGTGAAGGACCTGCGCACGGGCACCCAGTCGACGAGCCCGCAGGACGTGCTCGACGGCGATCTTGACCCCTTCATGGAAGCCTCGCTCGCCCAGCGCGTCTATGGCGGCGACGCGGAGGTCGAGGACATCGATTAAGACATCGCAGAATGCGGCCGCTCGCACGATCGGCGGCCGCATTTGGACGCGATGCTCTCACACGACAAGAAGGTTGTGCGCGGCCAGGGTCGTGTCGTTCAAGATCGCAAACTTGATCCGTGGGCGCCCTCGTCCCGTCTGGATCGTAGTGGAGCACGCGGCTGTCGCCACAGCAGAAGCCGGCCAGGGCCCCGGTTGTTCGCAATGACGTGCTTTCGCCGTTTACTCCGCGCACCTCTCCATCCGTTCCGACCTCGGCAATCCGCCTTTCCGGGGCATCAGGAACGCTCAAGAGCGCGGGCCGCCTCCAGCACCTCCTCCGCGTGGCCTGCCACCTTCACCTTGTTCCAGACCCGGGCGATCCTGCCGTACCGGTCGATCAGGACGGTGGTGCGCTCCACGCCCATGTACTTGCGGCCGTACATGCTCTTCTCGATCCAGACCCCGTAGGCTTCCAGCATGGCCTTGGCCTCGTCCGACGCGAGGGGAAAGGCAAGGCCGTACTTGGCGCGGAACCGATCGTGGCTCTTCAGGGAATCCGGCGAGACGCCGACGATTTCCGTATCGGCGTCGGCGAATTCCGCCTTGAGGGCCTGAAAGGCCCGGGCCTCCAGGGTGCAGCCGCTGGTATCGTCCTTGGGGTAGAAGTAGAGGACGACCTTGCGGCCCTTCAGGCTCTCCAGGCTGATCTGTCGACCATCTGTCGCAGGCAGGGAGAAGGCAGGAGCATTGCTTCCGATGGTAAGAGACATGGGTCGCCTTCCTTTTGGCGGAATGTACTGTTTGGAAACCTCTGGTGTGCACGACTGACGGGGACGGTCGCGGGAGGCACCTGAGACGGTTAAGGTCTTAACTCTGATTCCCCGACAAGCGCCCGAGCGCAAGAACCGGATTGCACAACGTCACAAGAATGAAGCTGCCATTTCGTCCTACGTTGTCCCGGCGAGACCCGGTCAAACGGAGCCTTTTCAAGCGCGTTCTTCGTGGCACTCTCTATGTGAAGCTTGGCCTTGTCGTTTTCGTGGCGGTCGCCTTGGGTCTGCTTTACCTGCGGCTCTCCGCGGCTCCCATGAGCTTCGGGAGCCTGCCGGACCGCGTCGCAGGAGCCCTGGCGGCCCGCATCGGGCCAGGCTGGAACGTAACGCTGCGGAATACTGCCATCGAGCTCCATGACGGCTCGCCGGCCCTGAGGGCGAACGGCCTCGACATCCGGGCGCCCGGCGGCGACCTCGTGCTGCGGGCTCCCTATGCGATCTTCAGCGTCGACCTCATGTCCCTGCTGACCGCCAACCTTCAGCCCAAGGCCATCGAGGTGCGCGACCTGCAACTGCGGGTCCTGGTCAACCGGGACGGATCGCTCGCCTTCTCGCCCGTACAAGCCGGCGAGGTCGAGGCCGGTACGCCGCCCATCTCGTCGGAGCCTTCCAAGGAGGCGGCGGCCTCGCTGGCCCGCGATGCCAATGGACCTTCCCCGGTCTCAGGGGTCGTCGGATCGTTGCTCGACCTCATCGTCGGTCCGGGGAGCGTCCTCAACTCGCTCGGCCAGGCCGAGTTGACCAATGCACGCCTCGTCTTCGTCGATGCGGACGGCCGCGAACGGGCGCGGTTCCAGCGCGTGGACGCGGCTTTCGACTGGACCGAGAGCGGCGGACGTCGCTTCGCCGCGACGGTCGAGGGCGATCAGGGACCCTGGCAGCTCAACGGCGACGCTCTCGTTGAGGGCAGCGGCGCCTACCGGGCCGGGGTGGTCGCCAAGGAAGTGCCGATCAAGGACATCCTCCTGCTCGCCGGCGCGTCCGAGCTGCCGGCGACCACGGATCTCGAGTTCTCCGGGCGCTTCGACATCGGCTATGCGGAGGGCCGGATCACCGAGCTGAAGACCCGGCTCGAGAGCAATGCCGGCACGTTCCAGATCGAGGACAAGGACACGTCGCCCTTCCCCGTGGAACGCGCGACGATCACCGCGCAATGGAACGAGGCCGAGAAGGTGCTCGACCTGCAGGAACTCGCCCTGAAGGGCGGCGACACGAAGCTGCTTCTGCAGGGACGTTTCGCAACTCCGGTCTCGAACAAGCCCTGGCGCCTGTCGCTCGGCGGTCGCGATCTTGTGTGGTCCGGTGCGGCGACCGGCGACCGCCCCCTTCAGGTCGGCGAGTTCGCCGCCGATCTGTCCGGCCCTGACGGGGTCCGGATCAACAGCGTGACGCTGAAAGGACCCGAGCTTTCGGCGCGGATCAGCGGGCTGATCGGGGCCGCGGCGGACCCGAAGGGTCTGCATCTGGATGTGCGGGCCGAGAAGACGAACATCCGTTCGGCGCTTCGCATCTGGCCCGAGGCCGTTGCCCCTCCGGTCCGCCGGTTTCTCGTGTCCAACCTGAAGGCGGGCACGCTGGACGCCATCGATCTCAAGGTTGCGATGACCGGGGCCGATATCGAGAAGGCGGTGACGGGCGGCCCGACGCCGGACGAGTCCCTGAAGATCGACTTCACGATCTCCGATGGCGTTCTCCAGGTGGCAGACGGTCTTCCGCCGATCTCGGGCATGAACGTGACTGGCCATGTAACGGGTCGCAAGGTCGCCGTCCGCGCGTCCTCCGGGCTCGTCCAGATGGCGGGCAACCATTCGCTGGATGCCTCGGACGGCGCGTTCATCCTCGACGATTACTGGGACGACCGGGCGCTGGCCCGCATCGATTTCCGCCTGACGGGCGGCGCCGACGGGCTCGGCGCCCTGCTGCTGGAGCCGCGGATCAAGGAAATCGCCGGGTTCAACATCGATCCCGCCACCATGAAGGGCCGGACGGATCTGCGGGTCGGAATCGGCCTGCCCGTCAGCCATATCCCGCCGTTCGCCGACCTGCCGCTGAAGGTCACGGGAACCGTCAACGACTTCGCCGTCGACAAGTTCTTCGGCAAGGATCGCCTAGAAGGCGCCAATCTGACGATCGCCTACGACCGAGGCGACCTCGTCGTCAAAGGCGACGGCAAGCTGGCCGGCAGCGCGGCCGTGATCGATCTGCAGAAGAACCGGCAGGGCGGGCAGGCGAGCGTGGCGTTCTCCCTCGACGAGGCGGCACGCGGCAGGCGCGGGCTCTCCTTCGGCTCCCAGCTGACCGGAACGGTCGGGCTCAAGGCAAGCCTCCCCCTCGGGGCTTCGGCTCCCTCGACCATCCTGGTCGAAGCCGATCTTGCCAAGGCGGCCGTGGATCAGCTGATCCCCGGTTGGGTGAAGCCGGCCGGACGGCCCGGGAAGCTGACGTTCACGTTCGTCGAAGGACCGACCGACGAGATCAGGGATCTGCAGCTCGACAGCGGCACCGTGCAGCTGAAAGGCAGTGCGACGCTCTCGACCGAAGGCAGCCTGGAGAAGGCCGAGCTCGCGACCTTCAAGCTCTCGCCCGGCGACGAGATGCGTGCGCAGATCGAACGCTCCAGCAATGTCTACAAGGTCGCGATCCGGGGGAATGTGGGCGATGCCCGCCCGTTCCTGAAGGGTGGTGCGGCGGGCTCCGCCAATCCGGGCTCGCCAGGACGGAACGCGGCTGGGCAGAGGGACGGCAAGGACTTCGACCTTGATCTGAACCTCAACATCCTGACCGGCTACAACGAGGAGGCGATCACCAACGCGGTGATCAAGGCCTCGGTGCGCAAGGACAACCTGCGCCAGCTCGACATGAAGGGTCGCCTCGGCGCGACCGACATCATCGGACGGACACTGCCGGATCCCGGCGGTCCGGTGGTGATCCTCCAGGCACAGGATGCGGGCGCGCTCCTGCGCTTCACCGACGTTTACCGGCGTATGTCCGGCGGGGACCTCATTCTCCAGCTTGCCACAGGCGACGGCCCGCAGGCCGGCCATGTGATCCTGCACTCGTTTGCCCTGGTCAACGAGCCGGCCCTTCGGCGGATCATCCCCACCCAGACGCAGATCATCGCCGGCCAGGACCGGGCCGGCAACCCGCAGAATGTCCGGGTGGATGTGAACGAGGTGCAGTTCACCAAGGCGCGGCTCGAATTCACCCGCAATGCCGGCCGGCTCGATTTCAAGGATGCCGCGATCTGGGGCAACCAGATCGGCTTCACGCTGGGCGGATTCATCGATTACGCCCGCGACCGGCTCGACATCGCCGGCACCTTCGTGCCGGCGTACGGCCTCAACAACGTGTTCGCTCAGGTCCCGCTCTTCGGGCCGCTTTTGGGCGGGGGCCAGAACGAGGGGCTGTTCGCGGTCAATTTCCGCCTGAACGGCCAAGCCAGCGCACCGTCCCTGACGGTCAATCCCCTGTCGGCCGTCGCGCCGGGCTTCCTGCGCAAGCTCTTCGGCGTGGGGGCGAGTGTTGAACCGCAGACAGGATCCCTGCCGACGGTTCCGGAACGCTGATCGACCGGGCCTTCGGCCGCAAAGGCCACCGGCCGACCGGGAAGCCCTGGACAGACGAGGCGTTTGTCCGTCATGGCCCACGGGGACGCCCCAGGTCGGCGTGGCTCATGTCCCGCCGGATCGCGGAGGCGATCAGGTCGAAGTCGTGCGCGCTGATGGACACAAGCCCGAACCGGAGCTGGTATCCCCAGTTCGATCGTCCGGCCGTGAGGTCGAGGCTGTCCAGCAGCGGATGGATCGGTGCCTCCTGGGCCTCGGCCCAGACCACGTCCCGGCGATAGGGGTGGAAGCCGCCCCCCATGTCGATCTGGTAGGTCTGCGCCCCTTGGACGGTCCCGATTGCCGTGAAGGCCTGCAAACGGTCCCTGCCGCCGAAGGTCAGGGTTGGCGAGTAATAGATGATCCCGTCGTCTGGCTTGATCCTCCGCAAGGGTGCCGCCTTGCCGTGACACACCTGCATGAAGCCCTCCGAACGCCCCCGCCGGACATGCTCGGCGGAGGCGACGGCCATCCAATAGCCTGTCATGATGCACCCCTCCTATTCGGCCGCTGGAGCGAAGACGCGCAGGCGGTGATTGTCCGGGTCGAGAGCGACGAAGGTTCGGCCGAAATCCATGACGGTCGGCTCCTGGATGATCGACACACCGCGGGCCTTCCAGTCGACGCATGTCGCGTCGACGTCGGCGTCCCTGCCGACCGGGAAGGCGAGTTCGGCTCCGCCGCCCGGCACCATCGCGGCGGGCTGGACCGTGTGCCGCGACCACAGGCCGAGCATCAGGCCGGACTCGAGGGCGAACAGGACGAAGGTCGGCGAGGCCTCGACGGGCTTGCGCTGAAGCAGCTCGCCGTAAAACTCGCCGCTGGCGGCAGGGCTGTCCACGTAGAGGAGAATGAAGTTGGGGGTCGGCACATCTGGTCTCCGTTGAATGCGACACGGAGGACACTACGGCACGATGCTGTCAGTTTCCGGCAGCAGTGATCAGACCGGTGCTGGGATGCCCTCGGATTCCCGCCAGTCCTTCAGAAGCGCCCGGCGACGGCGCGGGTAGCGGATCTCGGTCGGCGTCAGGCTTGCGATCCGGTCGGTGCGGAAGTGCCGGAAGTCCTGCCGCAGCTCGCACCAGGCGACCACGGCTCGCACCTGGTCGAAATAGCCCAGTGCGACCGGCCAGATCGTCCGCTCGGTCGCGCTGCCTCTGCCGTCCCTGTAGCGGATCACGAGCTTTCGCTCCGATCGGATCGATTTGCGGATCGAGGCAACGTCAACGATGTCCCCGACGATCGGGTTGCCCGGGCCGACAAGGAGCGGCGAGGCATCGAGGCTGCCGCGAAGGTCGTCGGGCAGAACGGCGGCGATCTTGGCGAGCGCGTTGAGGGCCGCGGACGCCAAGGGGCCGTCGGCCCGATCGGCAACCCATCGGGACCCCAGCACGAGGGCCTCGATCTCGTCATCGGAGAGCATCAGAGGGGGCAGCAAGTAGCCGGGTTTGAGGATGTATCCGATCCCCGGCTCGCCTTCGATGCTGGCCCCCTGAGCCTGCAGGCTGGCAATGTCCCGGTAGAGCGTTCGGAGGCTGACGCCGAGTTCCTGCGCGAGGGATCTCCCGCTCACGGGGCGACGGTGGCGGCGCAGCGTTTGCAGGAGTTCGAGCAGGCGCTCCGAACGGGTCAAAGCAGGGCCCTCATGAGCGGACGTCATAGTCTGGCAGGTTCGGTGCGCCTTGCCCACTCCGAACCGGACCCGGAGACGACGTGGAATCCCGGCTCATGTCGGGCGGCTTTCGCCGCCGGTGGCCGGATCGATCAGACGGCGCGCAGGAGCACGTGCTTCTTCTTGCCGAAGGACAGCTTGATCACGCCCTCGGCGGTCACGTCGGACAGGCTCAAGGTGCCGCGCTCGTCCGAGACGATCTGGTCGTTCACCTTCAGGCCGCCGCTCTTCACCTGCCGGCGCGCCTCGCTCGAGGACGGTACGAGCTTCGCATAATCGGGGCCGAAGGCCGTCAAGACGCCGAGGCCGCCTTCTAGGACGCTGGACGCGATCTCGACGGTCGGCAGGCTCTCCGCCAGCGTACCCTGCTCGAAGGTCTTCTGCGCCGTCTCGGCGGCCAGTTCCGCAGCCTCACGGCCATGGAGCAGGGCGGTGGCTTCCGTCGCCAGGACTTTCTTCGCTTCGTTGATCTCGGCTCCTTGCAGGGCCGAGAGCTTGGCGATCTCGCCCATCGGCAGGATGGTGAAGAGCCTCAGGAAGCGCGGAACGTCCGCATCCTCGGTGTTGCGCCAGAACTGCCAGTAATCGTAGGGGCTCAGCATGTCGGCGTTGAGCCAGACGGCCCCGGAGGCCGTCTTGCCCATCTTGGCGCCGGACGCCGTCGTCAGAAGAGGGCAGGTGACGGCATAGAGCTGCGGCGTGCCGAGGCGGCGGCCGAGATCGATGCCGTTGACGATGTTGCCCCATTGGTCCGAGCCGCCCATCTGCAGGACGCAGCCGTAGCGCTTGTTGAGCTCCACGAAGTCGTAGGCCTGGAGGATCATGTAGTTGAATTCCAGGAACGACAGCTCGTGTTCCCGGTCGAGGCGCAGCTTCACGCTGTCGAAGGACAACATGCGGTTGACCGAGAAGTGCCGGCCCACGTCGCGCAGGAACTCGATGTAGTTGAGTTTGGTCAGCCACTCGGCGTTGTCGGCCATCATGGCGTCGGTCTTGCCCTCCCCGAAGCTAATGAAGCGGGAGAACACCGTTCTGATGCTCTCCTTGTTGGCCTCGATCTGCTCCACGGTCAGGAGCTTGCGGCTCTCGTCCTTGCCGGATGGATCGCCCACCCGGGTCGTCCCGCCGCCCATCAGCGTGATCGGCTTGCCGGCTCCGGTCTTCTGCAACCAGTGCAGCATCATTATTGAGAGAAGATGCCCCACATGGAGCGACGGGCCGGTGCAGTCGTAGCCCACATAGGTGGTCAGGCGATTCTCGAGCGCAGCCGCGTCGATCCCTTCGAAATCCGAGGTCTGGTGAATGAAGCCCCGCTCCGTCAGGACCTTCAGAAATTCCGATTTCGGTACGTTCATCGCATCTCTCGTCTGGGGCGATCACAGGTGGCGAAGCCTGTAGCAGGTTCGTGCATTCATTTCATCCCTATCGCGCACAACGCCAGGTGGCATGTCGCGAACAAACTTCGCCGAATGAGTAGCTTGACAGTAACAGTTCAGAGATAAACAATGTTATCACATGACGTATCCGATGGAGGGCTGCATGTGTTGTCTCTGCTTGTCGAACGGTCAAGGCCCCTCCTGGTCGAGCTTCGGTCATGGGATGCCAGGATCCATTCCCGATGGAGTGGTTCAAACCGTGCTCTCCATGGGACAGGGCTCCGTGGGGACGTCGTTCCAGCCGTATGACATCTATGCCAGCATGGCGGCGGGATCACCCTTGAGCGATGCGTGGGATTGGGCATCCGGCAAGGTCGGCGACCTCTACGATACCGTCTACAACTGGGTATCGGATAATGTCTCTCGATCGCCGATCGGTATCTTTTCCATCCTTGCGAGTGCCGCTCCCTACGCCATGTCGGGGGTGAGGTTCAACGTCCCGGCCGGGGTCGATAGCGATGTCCTGGGCATTCTGTCCGGTTCACAATGGAATAGCACGGAGATCACTTATAGCCTGCCGGATTCCCGTGGCGACTACCAATGGGTCAATCCGAGCGCGAACGGCTATCGACCCCTGACCTTCGAAACTGAGCAGGCGGTTCGCTACGCCCTTGAAGGCTACAGTCCCTATTCGGGGGGACCGAAGATGGGATTGTCGTCGGTCGAAGGGGTGACCAATCTCTCACTGAGTTATGCGGGTCGCGACGGCGGAACCCTCCAAATTGCCGGTTTCAACCCAAATGAGCTCATCAACCGCAGTCACGGCTATTATCCTGGTGTTCCAGTCTATGGTGGCGACGTTTGGCTGGAGCGGAACAGCGGGTTGCCGGGGACCTATAGCTATATGCTCGTCCTGCATGAGCTTGGTCACTCTCTTGGTCTCAAGCACCCTCACGATTCAGGCGGCACATTGCCCACCATGAGCGGCGAGCACGATTCGCCGGAATACACGGTCATGTCCTATGGCAATACGTGGGACAATCCGCAAACCTACATGCAATATGACATCGCCGCGCTGCAGGAAATGTATGGGGCCGACTTCACGACCAACGGCGGCAATACCGTTTACTTGTGGTCCCCGGAAACAGGCGAAGCGTTCGTCAACGGCATCGGGCAGGGTGCGCCCGTGACCAACAAAATCTTCATGACCATCTGGGACGGCGGCGGAAACGACACCTACGATCTATCGAATTATTCTGGCGACCAAACGATTGATCTCGCGCCTGGCGGCTGTATCAAATTCTCTCAGACTCAGCTCGGGATGAAGACCTCCACGAGCTTCGTGCGCGGCAATGTCTACAACGCCTTCCAATACCGCGGCGACCCACGGTCCTTGATCGAGAATGCCATCGGCGGATCGGGTCATGACAGCATCAAAGGCAATGTGGCAAGCAACATGCTCGATGGTGGCGCCGGCAATGACGGCCTGTCGGGCGCTTCCGGCGATGATACGATCCTTGGAGGTGCCGGCCACGACTGGCTCGACGGTGGCACCGGGGCCGACCTGATGGATGGCGGCGAGGGCTGGGACGTGGCCTCGTACCAGAGTGCCACCAGCGGCATCACGGTCGACCTCACCAGCAACGCCAACAGCGGCGCGGCCGCCGGCGACAGGATCCTCAACGTCGAGGTGCTGCAGGGCTCGAACCACGCCGACCGGCTCACCGGGCTCGACCGCGGC
>NZ_JAGPUP010000500.1:0-32639 GCF_018069605.1 Microvirga sp. HBU67558
AGCGTGTCGTCGTTGCCAAGGATGCCGAAACCATCCGAGACACCAGCGAACGCGAAGCCACCGGTGGCGTAGATCAAAGCGCGGTCAAACGCGAAACCGGCGCGAGCGCGGATCGAGCCCTGCCAGTCGAGAGCGTTGCCAGCAAAGCCGTAGTTCGTGAACACGACGCCATCGCGGGTGATGACCAGGTCATCGTCGTCGTCGCCGAACACGCCTTCGACATCGCCTTCAACGCCGATGACGAACGAGCCGATCTGGTAGTTGTAACCAGCATGGACACCGGCCAGGAAGCCGTCGCCGCTGTCCGCGAAATCGCCGCTCTGCACCACGAAGCCGGTCGGCAGAACGATGTCGTTGTCGTTGGCATTCCAGCCATAGCCGATCTGGGCACCGACGTAGAAGCCGGTCCAGGTGAACACCGGAACGGCCGCGATGTAGGGAGCCGGCGGAGCAGCGCGGAGCGGGAGGTCAGCAGCGGAAGCTGCGGAAATGCCAGCCGTCGCGAGGGTGGTGGCGGCGAGCAAGCCGAGAAGACGGGTTTTCATGAGGAGAATCCTTAGGGCGAGAAGATCTTGAGGCAGATTATGGAGAGGCGGGAAAGAAAGGCTATGACAAAGATGCAACACCGCTCCGGTTTAGGCCCTGCTTGATGAGGCCGTGACGGTGATTATGCTTACCAAGCCGTTAACACTTCGTGGATTTGACAGGGTGGGGACCGCATGCCCTACTAGTCCTGTTTTCGGACACTCCGAAGGCGAGGAGAGACTTAGCCCTGCCCCGCAACGGGCAGGGTTTTTTGCGTCTGGAGCGTGGTCTCGCACCTCTCCTGGGGCGGTCTATAAGGAACTGACGTGGTCGGCGGCCGAGCCTTCCCGACGGTGTAGACCGTGACGCTGGGCGTTGCCTGCACGTATCACGATCCGCCCTCACTCAATCCCAAAGCGCTCGCCGTTGTGGCCTGTGCTTCAGTGGCAATTATGGGCTTCAACATCGTTCGCCGGCATGCGTCGGATGTCGAGCGCTATGCCATTCGGGAGCAGGTGTTCACGATCTCCGAGGCCGACTGGCTCGGCGGCGCTTGACAGCGGCTTTCCGCCTACTGGATCGACCTGACCGGCGAGGTCGAGGAGCCGTTCACGGTGCAGTGGGCCGGCGCTCTCGGCGGTGTGGAGCAGGCGCTGCAAGCGAAAGGCTGGCGGCCCGTGCCGTGGACGCTGGCCAGCGCGGGCAAGGAAACCCGACCGCAAGTGCCTGTAAACGCCCCTGCCCTGTTTCGTACTCCGCAGCCATGTGGTTGGGTCTGGAACAAGAGCTGCTCAATGACACGATCAGCGAGATGGGCACCGCTCTTGTTCTGACTCCGGGAGGGCCAGAGGCGGGCCCGTGTAACGGTTCCTTAGCCACGTCTGCTAAACCGGCGTTAGTCAGCCATTGGCAACACTCAAGCCCCTCACTCGCACTCAGGAGCCATCAGATGAATGTTCGTCTCAGTGCCGTAGCCCTTCTCACCGGGTTAGCTTTTGCTGCTCCTGTCCATGCCGAAGTCGACCTCCTCAGCCCTGAGCCCTTCGTGGATGCTCATGAGACCGAAACGGCTGCTCTCATCGCGGTGGATCTCGCGATGCTTCAGGGTGCGGCGTCTTTCACGCCTTCCGAGGCCGCTCAGCCAGTGTCTGTGGCCGATGCATCGAACAGTAATCGGGTGGAACTCCGCTCCGAGCCAGCCGCTCCCGCCGATCTGGTCAGCGCCACACCTGCTGAGAAGTATGAAGAGGGATCTCTTGCACCTGAGCTCTTCCTTGACCTTTACGAGGACGAGACCTTTGCATGGATAGCTGCTGATCTTGCGCCCGCCCTGGAACTGACGACCGGCGCGATTGCGAACGACAGTGCAGGAACAGCGCCTCTGCCGGAGGGTCAACTCATCATCCAGTCTCTCACGGATGACGCACTGCCGTTTGAGGAGTATCTGCTCCCATAGATCCTCTGAGCTTCAGCCGCCTCGGATATTGGATGTAGAGCAGTGTCCCTGAGAGAGTTATCGAAGCCCGAGGAACGAGAGGATCGCAAGCACGACAACGATGGCTCCGATAATCCAGATAATGCGGTTCACTGATGCTCTCCTAGGTCCAATTGCAAGCTCCAACGCTCCTACGCTGTGGGCTGTTCCTCGCTTTGGACCTTCTGGGACCGGCCGCAAGGGGTTAAGGTACTGCTGAAGCCATCGCGCGTTGAGTCGTTCGTGCAATTGCCTCCCGAATGCGCCAAGCCAACCGCTAAGGCTCATGCAAGGGAGCCCGGCATTCAGGATGTCCTCACCTTCGATGGGGTTCGCTCTGAGCCGCTATTGACCGATCTGGAATGTGTCGAGCTGCGGCGGAGTTCCGTCAGTCACGAAGGATCCTTCGTAAACCCCGGCCCGGGTATGGGCCACACACTCCACCATCGAGCCCTTCCGGGTCACATCGCCAAAGCGGCAGGAGCCGATCGCAGCCTCCGCCGCGGCATCGTCCGCTTGGCCGATGTTCGACGGATTGGCCAGGAACACCCGCTCGATGGACTGAACCGCGTTGCCGGAGCCTTGCTCAATCCGGCGGGCGCTCTCGCCTGCAAAGGACAGGATGCTGTTCCCGGTCATGAACCAGTACCCGCTCACGCCCGTGCTGTAGTTCATGTTCACTAAGATGGGCTTGCAGCCCTCGACCGGGTGCCCGGCATGGGTCAGCCTAGTGCATTCACCGGAGACCGTGACCATCTGGGCAGTCTTGCCCGCTCTCGGCTTCGTCGTCGGCTTTGCCGGGGCGGCATCCACGCCGAGAGTGACTGCAAGGAACAGCGCCACGGCAAGAGACAGCAGCATTGCCTGCCTCCATCGCCCCAGTCACACTATAGGCGCACCGGCCCTGTGCTGTCGATTTGATGGATCGGGTGGTATCTTGGCTCGCACCTCGAGAGAACGGTGACGAATGGACGAGCGTTTCTCACCGGTGATCTTCCTCTATGGCATGGGTCTCGTCCTTGCCGTCAGCAAGGCCTGTACGCTTTTCATCTGGCGAGCTCTGCCCAAACCAAGGCCACCCTTGCGCCAGACTATGATCGAGGCCTGGCGCCGCCGAAGGACCCATAAGCCGATCCCGGAGGCCAGCCCTGCTCCACAAAGATATCCCTCCGACCCGCACCGCACCATGTCGCCCTCCGAGGCCCCCGTCACGATCGACAGGCATGATCCTTCTGCGACGATGAACGGAGCATCCGGGCTGCCTGAGGGATCCAGCCGCCCGGCCCGGACCGCGCCGGCCGCGAATTCCATCGACAGCTCATCAAAGGGTGGGCACAATTGAGGCCTTCGACCCGATCGAAGGTGTGCGATGCTCGATGCTTCCGGGCGCGATCTTTCGTCTAAGGAGCCGCCTCCATCCCGCCGAGCTGTGAGCCAATCTCAGGGGCTCACGACAGCGACGCAGGTCCTCGCGGGCGTTGCCCTGCTCGGTGCGCTCAAGGTGGGCCTGCTCACCGCCCTTTTGGCTGGCTTGCTGGTCCATGAACTGGTGCATGCGCTGGCTCCACGCCCCAGCACCCTCGTGACCCGCCGGGCCGGCAAGATCCTGGTTGTGTCGCTGCTCGCCACCATCGTGGTTGTTGTCATCGGCGCGGCGATTCTCGGGCTGCTGTCCTTGCTGTCCGGTGGGCCGGACAGTTTGGCCATTCTGCTGCGGCGCATGGCCGAGGTCATCGAGAGCGCCCGTCCCCTGCTGCCCGACTGGCTCGGTAGCTATGTTCCGGCCGACCCCCAGGAGCTGAAGGGTGCCGCCTCGGCCTGGCTGCGCGAGAATGCGGGCCAGCTCCGGCTGGTGGGCGAGGATGTCTGGTGGGCGCTGGTCCACATCATTGTCGGCATGGTCATTGGAGCCATGATCGCCGTCAGCCACGAGGCGGGCGAGACCGAGCACGGTCCGCTGGCACAAGCGCTCCGAGAGCGGGCGCGCCTGCTCGGCGAGGCTTTCCGCAGCGTCGTGTTCGCGCAGGTGCGGATTTCCGCTCTGAACACTGCTCTGACGGGCTTGTATCTGTTGGGCCTCGTTCCGATGCTGGGGGTGCAGCTTCCGCTGACCAAGACCCTGATTGCGGTGACCTTCATCGCCGGGCTTCTGCCGGTGATCGGCAACCTGATCTCCAACACTGCAATCGTGGTGGTCAGCCTCAGCGTGTCTCCCTTCCTGGCCGTGAGCTCGCTCCTGTTCCTGATCGCCATTCACAAGCTGGAGTATTTCGTGAATGCCCATGTGATGGGAACTCACATCAGCGCCCGCGCGTGGGAGCTTCTCGTCGCCATGCTGGTCATGGAGGCTGTGTTCGGGATTGCCGGTCTGGTGGCCGCCCCGATCTATTATGCATATCTGAAGAACGAGCTTGCGGCGCGCGAACTCATCTGACCTGCGGCCGACACTCGCAGCTGCACGAACGGAGCCGAAGGAGAGCATGCACTTCCGGCAAGGCTCGAACGGCTCGGCTGTTGATGAGAGGGTCAGCTCCTACCTGTTCGCTGCGCCCGAAACTCAGCCCGTACAGGGGCTTCTGTGGTATGATGATAGCGTGAGTTCTCCGGGAGGGTGTCATGACCTCCAAGGTGACTAAGGTTGTCCTTACGGTTCTGACCTGCACAAGCTTGAGCCTCCCGCCGACCGTTGCGGAGGCGGGCATGAGAACCGGGACATGGCGCAACGGCATGGTAGCGGGTCCATACGGCATCGGCTGGTATGGTCCTCTCGGCACCTATGGTGGGCCTGCTTACGGTGGGTGGCGTTATGGCGGGTATCATCCCGGCTCCTATGGCGGATACGGCTATCATTCCCGCTTCTATGGGGGCTATGGCTATGCCCCGGCGTACTACGGCGGCTACGGCTATGATCCGGGTTATTACTACCGCGAACGGCGCTCGAACACCGGTGCGGCTCTCGCAGCCGGGTTGATCGGTGGAATGGCCTTGGGTGCCATCATAGCCGGTTCCGCGGCCCGTGCGGCTCCACGTTGCTACGTCGCTCCGCGCCGAGTGATCAGCTCCTCGGGGAACACCTACACCCGTCGCGTTCGCCTTTGTCGCTGATAATGGCAAGGCCCATCACAGCTTCTCAAACTGCTGCCGCCCGTGCCGTTGGCTTAGCTCCGGCTTACGAGTCCTCCCGTTCCAGCTATCATCCTGCGAGTGGTCCCTGAGAATTCGTGACAGTGCCAACTCAACCAGATTACGGAAATGTTGTTGGGGTCAGAGGGCGATTTCTTGTGACGTTGCAACCATCCACCGTCCCCGGTCGATCAGCGGAACCACAAGGGCTCCAAGCTCAACCGCCAATGTGTCGGTGCGACCGACGAACAAGAAGGCAAGGTAGAGCCGCATGAGCTCAATCGTGACATACTGGAAGCCCGTCTCGGAGCGCTTGTGAGGCTCCAAGCGCAGGACGGCCGCTTCAAGTTTGTTCATGCACGCTTTCTGCTCCTCCACTGGCGATGCCCAGAACCCGCTCAATCCACCGAAGACGCCCAAGAAATTGTCCCACAACTGGGCAAGGTTCTTGGCGACCTTCGCCTGTTGATCCGGAGCAAGGGCATGGAAGTCGGAGACGATCGCCTCAACCCGTTCAGGTCCACGGGGAATATACATCGGACCTGTCCCGATCGGCACGGGCAAAAGCCGCATCCGTTGCCAAGCGCGAGGGCCAGCAATGTGATGCATGACGATCCGCACGCCGTAGAGAGGCAAGCGCAGGATCGCCCTGACATAGCGGGCTGAGGCACGACCTAATACCCGAGACCGGGCATGCCCGGTCTGCCGCCCGTAATGCGGAACAATATCCGCCTGAGATCGAGGGGAGTAGATTTGAATCGGGTAAGATGGCTTATTCATGGGAATGCACGGTCTGACTTAGCCGAGAGCAAATCGGCTAAAGAGGAGCAATAAATAATTCGCAATATTGTCTTCTTATGCGTTCTGAGTGACCATTTGCAGGAGACATATGGTCACTCTGCATGCGCATAGCTACAAACGCTGAGAATGGGCGCATCCAATACTTCTGGATGCCGGTCGCTGATGCATGATGCGTGGATTCGAGGGCTTCGAGTTATCCTCGCAGCCCAGCCGGAATTGGGCGGGTGGCTCAGGAACGTTAACAGGCGCAGAGGTCCCTTGATAATCACCATCGGCTCTGCCTCGACTACTCGGCCGCCACGGAAGGCCACCTTGCGACTTATGAACAGCCCGATGAGATAGGGCCTGATCCCAACAAGCTCGGTTGCGTCAGCGAGGCAAGAAGGTTGGCCCTGTTGACGGTACTTCGCAAACCCCTTCGGGAACTCAGTTCGGCGACGTCTCCGGCCAATTCCCGAGGTGCATGATGTTCAAACGGCACAGTCAGATCAACCGGCTAGGCTAGCGCCGTCTGAGCGGAAACATGAAGGACCCTCGGACAGCTTGGCTGATCACTTCAGCCGGAAGCGATGGCGGGCCAAGCGAGGATGACGGCCCTGATCCTCTCCCTCCTATAGCTCGCTGCGATCACCTTCCAGTCAACCCGACGATGCCCCATCAGATCAGACCCAACCAAAAAGCCGCCCCAAGTTCGGAGCGGCTCGTTGTGAAGGCGGAGAAATCTGCAACTTACGTGCGGTCTTAAACCTGTAGATTGGTCGCAGATTCCTTGCCGGTGCGTCGATCGGATTCAACCTCATATGAGATTTTCTGCCCGTCCTTCAGGCTGCGCAAGCCGGCACGCTCCACCGCGCTGATGTGCACGAAAACATCCTTGCCGCCGTTGTCAGGCTGAATGAAGCCGTAACCCTTGGTTTCGTTAAACCATTTGACTGTTCCAGAAGCCATTCGTCTCTAGTCCCTCGTCGTTCCCGCTGGTAGAACGTCATGTTCCACCCTCCGCTGACAGATCCGTCACGCGAAGGACGCTAGTTGGGCGAGGGAACCGTGGCAATAAAGAGGCGAGAACAGCATTTGCTCCCATTCGGTCGCAACTGGTCTTGCCCGGTCATTTCTGACCCGAAGGGGGCAGCACGCCCTTTGAATGTGTTCAGGCTCCCGTTCTTGCTCTGTAGAACCGGTGGGGCAATGCCGGAGCAAATTCCGGCTCCGCCCATCCTCTCGCACGGCATTCGAACTGATCTTGGACCTCGTTCCATTCGGCTGGGGCAATGACCCTGGGACCCAGATCACGGGGCATCTCCCGGGCCGCGATATCTCAATTGAGGAAAACTCCGCTGGACGAGGAGCTACCGTGATGGCACCAGGTTCCAGGTCAGGTGCGGGCTCCACCCGCTTCGGGAGCGGGCGTCAAGACCGCCCGCGCATGACGCGGGGCCAATGTGAACCCCTATTCCAGCATTGCGATGGACTTGCACCGTCTCCTTCTTGCCGTCTCGCGGCACACCTTGTTCTGATCCCAACCAGCCTCACCGCGGGCAAGGGTAGAGGAGAGGTTCTCCCACAGCGGAGACCCATCACGATGCCGGCACGGTCCACCTCGACATTCAACCGGTTCGAGTCGAGGTCCGTTGTGTAAGCACCCCCTGGTTCGATTTTGCGGATCTCGCGGGCGCCGGCTGCCCGGCGGGCCCTTTCCGCAAGCTCCGGGGAATATGGCTGCCCTACCAGCGACTGCGCCTCGCCAGCGGAACATCCCTTTTCCGCTGGGCCAGTGGCTGGCTGGGCGAAGCCCGAGGCCGGAACGATGATCAATAGATTGGCCGTCAAGAGAGCCTGCGCCTTGTGACGTGTGGCTTGGAGGATGAGGGCTTGCACAGCGGCCTCCCCTGCTGGGTCTGAAATCATAGCCCCTCGACCGGCATCTGTCCTGAGGTGGGAATTCCTGATGACATCGGCTGGAACCTCTGGCGCCATCACCCATTTAACATGGGTTAATCAAGACCAAGAACGGTCCGCTCCGAGAGAGTGGCCTGAGGGACAAGCGCCCTGGAAGTTCAGTGTCAAGGCAACGCCGGACGAGTCACCGGCGGGCGCATAGTATTGCCCATCCAGTCTTCAGTTGTGCGTAACAGTTTCGCCCTTGGTCGACACACGCGTGTCACATGATGCGGTTCAGGCTGCGGAGCTTGAGACCGTCTCGTTCATACTTTGATTTCATTTCTTGCGAGGAACCATGCCGAATGGACAATTCAGCCAGACACCCCCGGACAAAGCGAACGAGCTCTTCGAAAAGCTTCTCGCCACATCTGACAACGCGGTCAAAACCCGCGAACGCCTGTTTGCAGACCTGAAGGACGAATTGGAACTTCTCGCCAGCCTTCAGGAGGAGCACTTGTTCCCTGTGCTGCGACGGCACGGGATGCACGATCTCCTGCAGGATGCCATCAACGACAATCAGGAAACGGCCGCGCTCCTAGACGAGTTGGAGCGCATGCCCAAGAACAGTGCTGAGTTCATCAGCCAGGTGACGGAACTGCGGAGGGTGTTCCAGCAGCACATCCGCGACGACCGGAAGGAACTGCTTCCTGCCGTGCTCAAGGTGCTGAGCGACGAGGAAGCCAATGCCATTGTCGAGACAGTGGAGGATGAAATGGCAAACATTGACGACACCAAACGGTTCGAGGCCCGACGTGCCCGTGAGCAGGGCGAAGCCGTGCAGCGGGTGACGGAGGACGTGGCCGACACACTCCGGTCCGGGGTGGAGAGCGCCCAGACCCTGGTCCAAGCGATGCAGGAGGCTGTCCAGACCAGCTTTGGGGCGTTCTCGGAGCTCACCCGTCGCTCGGCCGGCCAGGGCCTGTCGACAGCCGATCGGCCCGATGCGGTGGCCCTGGGGCTGAGCGAAGAGGCGGCCCATAACCTGCGCGCGGTGGCCCAGTCCGGGACTGTCCTGGTCCGTGGTCTGCAGGATGTGTCACGGGAGGTGATTGACCGCAGCCAGAAGCGGCTGCAGCGCAACCTTGATGGCCTGCAGTCCCTCGCCCGCTGCCGGTCGGTGACGGACGTCGTCGAGGTGCAGAGCTCGCTGTTGCGCGACAACCTGGAGCAGACGGTCGAGAACAGCCGGCGCATTGCCGAGCTCACGCTCCAGATGACCGAGGAGGCCACCCGCACCGTGACGGTGCAGGCCGAGAAGACGGCCGAGCGGGTCCATCGCGCTGCCTGAGTGTTGGGCAAGCAGCCTGACAGGAAGAGCGCCCGTGAGGCGCTCTTCATTTGTGATGGGTCAGACCTGAGGCTGGACGGCTTTGGGCTATCATCCTTTGGAAAACCGGTTTTCACGTCAACATCCCATGGAGCCGATGTCAAAAGTCAAACCAAGCTGATGGCTGCGGACGAGCTGGTAAGTTCAACCGAGCTTGTGCTTGATGCATGGTTGCCCGCGCAGTTGCCAGCAGGGCGCCGAAGACAATGATGGCGCTCGCCAGGTGGCCATACTCCCACTGCCGCCGCAGTGTTTCCCAATTGTCGGGAATCTGGGTCCAGTTGGCTGTGGCTTGATTGGCGGGAAACACCCAGATGAAGAAGACAACAAGGCTCATTAGAATGAGTCCGACCGAGCACATCGCCGCCCGTGCGGCTCCCGGGTCGCGGCGCCGCTCCGTCAGGGCGAGAGCCCTGTTGGCAACCAATGCCGCAGCAATCGGAATGCTGAACAGAGCCCACCCGGCGTAGATCTGCTGGACGATAAAGTAGGCGTTGCGATCAAGGCCGATCTTGCCGGGCAGCTCAAGCAGGTGGGCGCCGCTGGGAAGGAGAATAATGACGGTCAGTGACAAGGCGATCAATCGGAGAAGCATGACTTCATTCCTTCTCGTCAGCGAGTGAACACGAGAACTGCAGCGGCGATGCTGGTGATGCTCCCGGCGCCCCGATCATCGACATACGAGCCGTTCACCGGAAACAGCTGCCAGCTGACGTTCAGCCTCATGCAGTTCCTGTTCCGCCCCTCTCTGATCGGACTTCCCAGGAGGGGTGGGCAAACTCACAGGGTTGAGTTGACGACCCCCGTCGCGCCTCCGGTCATCCGCACCTGCACACCAAGACGGAAGTAGACGATCGTGAAAAGCGCGGCCCAGATCAGATCGACGGTGCCAAGTGACACGACATCCGATCCAACACGAGACATGCTCCAGAGAATCCAGACCGGGATTCCGAATGCCAGCTTCTCGATCACGCACGCGATCATTGCCGGTCTGAAGCGGACCGGGTCGGTCGAGATGATGAGAAAGAGGATCTGAGCTGCCAGCGCCGTGCCGACGAAGCCGTAGAAATATTCAGGATGGGCAATCGGGACGGTCGCCGCACCAATCTGCTTCTCCAGAAAGTAGAAGGGGGTGAGTAGAACGATCCCGTAGAGACCGGCAAGTCGGAAGACCCATCGTGCAAATCTCATCGCTCCCTCCTACGCGGCAGCCGCTCCCGGTCTCTATGCCGCTCAACGATCCCGCCCATACTGCAGCAGTGCAGGACGAGGACTCGGCCAGTCGCTCCACTTGCCCGGCGATCAGAGTCAACATGTTGGCCCCCTGTGCCTGTTTGAGACAATCACACGGCCTGGTCGGGTGTGAAGCTCGGATGGGGCTCACGCATGAGGTTCGGCGAGGCCGTAGAGGATCAAGCTGAATGCTGCTCCATAGACTATCCAGCCCGGGTGCCGGCCTCGGGTCGCCCACAGATTGCCGAGGGCGGCGAACAGGTACGAGCTCCCCACCAGCAGGCCCGCTGCCAGCCTTCCCTCCTGCCCTGAGAGGCAGGCCGCTGCGATCAGCGCGAGCCCCCCGATGAACCAGTTGAAGGTGCTGAACTGCAGCAGGAGCGTCACCAGCCTCTGGATCGGCACGCTGATCCGTGCGGCCGCGAGCTCCCGGACCGGATCAACGAGATGCGATTGGGTCAGCAGGCCATGGACGACGGCACCAAAGCTGCCGAGGAGCCCGGCGAAAATAAGAGCAGCGTCGTGTCTGGTCATGACCATACACCTCTGTATGGTCATGACCATAATCCAGCCGCTGGACGTGTCAATACACATGTGTATGGTGCAGCCATGGGTGAGCAGCTGACCAAGCTGGACTGGTTGAAGCACGGCCTGCGGACGCTGGCGAATGACGGGCCGGGCGCGTTGAAGGTCGGTCCCATGGCCGCCAAGCTCAACGTGTCGCGCGGCAGCTTCTACTGGCATTTCCAGGATATTGAGGATTTCCGCTCCGAGCTTCTGCAGCACTGGCAGGGAACCTCGACGGATGAGATCATCGATGCACTGGACGCAAGGCCAAGCGACCCGGACCGGTTGAAGGACTTGTTACACCAAGCCTTTGGCCGACAGCCCAGGCTGGACCGTGCTGTCCGATCTTGGGCTGCCCACGACAAGGATGTTGCCCGCATCGTTGCCGCCGTGGACGACCGGAGGATCGCCCGCGTCGCTCAATTGCTGGTCGATGCTGGCCTGGACACCACACGCGCGGGCCATCGAGCCTTGTTTCTCTACTGGGCTTTTCTGGGACAGGCGGCCGTCGCGGACCAGCGCCACACGACACTGTCGAAGGATGCACTGAACGATATCGCACATCTCTTCGGGCGTCCGGACTAGATTCGGCTCGGGAGCTTGGTCCATTTGCGAGCCGGCCGCTCGCCCCGTCCAGAGGAACTCGCTGGACGGGGCCAACAGGGGAGCATGATGATCTGTGCGGCCGTCTGTGAGAGGATCTCTCGGCTGCGGTCGAGCCCGGCTGACCGGGACCTTGCGATCATCCCGATGGCCATTGAAGTGTCATGGGCGGTGCGTTCGCGGAAAGCGGTCTCCAACCATCTGCTCGGCTGAGGCCTGTTTGCTTCCAGAGTCATCCTTCGGCTGGATTGCCGCCGCTCATTAAGGCACGCAGGTGCCCGACGAGCGCATCAGGATGCACAGGTTTCGGGATGAACACGGCCGACGGCGGCATATCCCCCGGGTTCGGGAAGGCCTTGCCGGAGATGACCAGCACACCGACTTCCGGCCAGCCCTGCGCCACGAGGCGTGCGAATTCAAATCCATCGAGAGAGCCGGGCATGTCGACGTCGGTGAGAACGACGCTCACGTCCTTTCGCCGCCTGAGGGTCTCGAACGCCTCGTCCGCATCTTCGGCTTCCAGCACCCAGAAGCTGGCCTCACGCAGGATGTCCACCTGCGTCAGCCGCACCAGCGGTTCATCTTCCACGAGGAGCACGACGGGTTGATCCAGGATCGGGGCGCGGGGCTTGACCTTCATAGGGCCAAGAACGGCGGTTGCTCGAACTCGGTTCCCTGTCGTTCTGCAAGGGCTTGGCTCTGTCGGTCGAGGACGAGCCGCTGGTGCGGCTGATCGCGGCCGACATTCTCGTCGACGCGAATTTCCGTGTGATCGAAGCATCCAATTCTGAGGAAGCCCTGACCGTCCCGCGAGCTGGGGTCGAGGTGGACGTCCTGCTCTCGGCTGCGGACATGCCGCACGGCATCAATGGCTATGAGCTTGCTCGACGCACGCATGGGTGCTGGCAAACGGTCGAGATCCTGATCACATACGGCCGGTGATTGGCCGAGGGAGGGGCCCGCCGCCAGGAGCCGCATTCCTGGCCAAGCCCTGCCCAAGTGAGACCCTGGTGTCTTACGTGCACTCGGCCGCCAGAGTCACACGCCCCGCTCCGGATGCGGTCGAGCCAACCGAGGGAACGATTGTTCCGATCCCGAAGGAGGAATGAGCCGGACAGATCACCAAGAGGGTTTTCTCTTCAAAGCAATCAGGCTCTCGGGGCCTGCGGGAACTCTATGGGCGTTTGATGAGCTGAATGACCTTCCGGCTCTCCGGCTCCACGATCGCAATCTGATCACCGGCAATCAGGTAATTGTAAGTCGTGACAGTCGGAACGGCGGTGGCGGCATCCTGGGGCAACTCGAGCAATTCCACCTCTGGCTGAATGACCATACCGATCCGGAGGGGCTCGTTCAGATCGGCCTCCGGCAGATCCGGGGAGGCCTTGACCTGGTCCAGGATCATCTTCTGCTTCTCGGAGGAAAGCGGGATCGGCTCACCGGACTCGACGGGAGTTCCTTGTGCCGGCTGAGACAGTGCGGGAGAGCCACAGCCGAGGGCTAGCGTCCCAAGCAGGATCAGTGGCACTGTTGCTCTCATGACTACCTCCTCCGCTGATTGGGACAACCGTGAGCGTGAGGCCCGGTTGCGTATGCTCCTCAATCGCAGACCCTGACACGCCGCTCGATCACCTCACCCCACGGATTCATCCGGCGCTTGATGGTCAGGCGGCAATCCTCGCCTTTCCACCAGGGGTGGGTCGCAACAGTGTAACCAAGACATTGCCATCCTGGTCCCGGTCGGCCGTAAATCCGCTCGTCTTCGACATACCGTGGGCCACGCTTGATCCACTCCTCGTAGGAGCGTTCGGTAACAGCAGGTGGTGGGGCCTCGTAGATCTCTCCTCGGCTCTCTACCTCAACACCTTCCTAGGGAGCGACCCCATAATCTGCCGCCTGGGCTGAAATGGTCAGGCACAGACCGGTCAGCCCTGCGATGAGAATTGCCGTGTGTGTTCGCACCAATCTTTCCATGCGGTCAGGCTAGAAGCCGAGTCTGACCATGACCAGAACAATGGCGGAGGGGGTGTGACGCCCACCCGAATGAGTCCTTCAGCTGGGATTCACTTGCATGGGGGCGGGCCGTCAGGCAGCCGTTCAACAGCCAGGCCCTGGATAGACACGAGTGTGGATTCTGCTTGGCCAGGGAACTTTGCTCGAAGCTTGGCGTTATGTGGGCTCGACCTGAGGCATCAGGCGTCGAGCCATAACGAAGAGTGGCTGTTCCAGCAGCCCACCAAGAACCTGCAAGGGCATTCATGCACGCACTTCCTCAAACCACCCGGCCCGAATCCTCGCGGGCCTTCACCATCATCCTCGAGCGCCTTTACGCCATGGCGCGGCAGACGGATCCCTCGCTAGGCAATCCCGTGGATCTGGAAGCATCGCTTACGGCCTTGCCCACCGAGAGCCGCAATCAGGTCATGCTGGTGCTCGAGAGTGTCGAGAGCCGGGCGCAGGCTCGGACCGACGTGGAACTCGCCGAGGCGGCCCGGACGGTCCGGCAGGCTGCCGGCCGGGTCTGGGCTCATGAGGGTCGTGGCAGCTTGCGCTGTGCGTAAGGCGGAGGGTGCAGAGGCGGGAATTCAGACCACCTGTCCGTCTTGAGTGACCTCTGAACGGCAGCGGTTCCCCCTCCCCTTCACGGCCAGATTACACAGATCATCCGACATCGCCGAGATGGTTCTCCTCGACGTCGAAGAACCGGAGCGAGCCGGGAAGTGGCTTGAAGGGCATGATCCGTGGATTGTGTAACACAAAGCCGTAGGGGCCGGTGAACCAGGGGGAAGGATGCTCGGTCACGCAGTCGGCGATCTCGACCTCGCCGACGACTCCCCCTCGGGGAAGGTCCTCTTTCCGCGGCAAGCCTCCACTCTGTATGATCGCCTGACACAGCCAGTGCTCAGGGCTCCGGCACGCCTGTTGGAAGGCGCTATAATCCTCCTGGCGGACCGTGGCAGTGGCATGGATCAGGACGCGCCCGCGGAGTTGGGTCGGCCAGTCCCGGTTTTCGACATCCATCCCGGCATGGAAGATCGCCCACGCAAAAGGCTGTCGAACTGAAAGAGCAACCGCCATGCTGGTCTCAATCCGACTACGATGAAAATTTTGCCTCGAGTTGAGCAACGAGCGTTCTGAGATGCTCCGGCAAAGGTGACTTCAAGGTATCCTGATAGATACTCCTCAAGGAATGGCCGAGAATGAAGTTCACTTGATGCTGCGAGAAAGTCAGGCTGTCTGGGATAGGGTTCATAATCTCACGGTTGTCGTTCCATGGCATGGGATTATTCTCAAGGTCTGTTCAGAGTTGCGTCAATTAACACAGGTTAATCGTAACTCATGCGCTCGTGATCTGGTTTCAGCGGGGCTGTGAAATGACCTTGCGGCCCTGATTGCTTTTTCATCGGACGCGGGCAACGGCCGGCCGTGATGGGCGGCGACCGTGTTCGGCTCCAGGGCAACCTGGATTTTTCCAGGCCCTTGTCCTTGGGGCGCGTACCGCGACCCGCCGGGTGATTTCTCGCTGGCTTCCGAAGCGAACGATAACCTCTGCCCGCCGTTGATAGGGGTTTGTGCCTTTGTGAAGGACGGGTGGATGCCGCGCTTCTATTTCGACTTGGTGCTAGGGATGGACTACCTGCGCGACGATGACGGTCATGAACTTGGTAGCCTGCAAGCGGCCGAGCGCGATGCCATGCACACAGCAGGTGAGATCGCGCGATCCCGGCTGCAAAATGGAAGTCCCGAGGACATCAGAGTCGAGGTCAAGGATGAGCACAGACAACAGGTCCTCGCTGTGACCGTGTCGATCCGCGTGGACCGGATCGAGCCATCTCACACATGAGAGCCGACGCGATCGAGTTTGCAATGGATGTGACCGGTTTCTCCCCTATCACTCTGCTGAAAAACCCAGACCCAACTTAGGCGAGACTTGCGTTCCGATGTGGTTGTCGAACAGTGGCAGGCCGCTTTCCTGAAGAGGTCTGGTTCGATCAGTGACATTGGACAAACACACTGAGCAATTGGTGCCAGTAAATTCACGCCTCACGCCTCATCCCAATGTCCTTCGATCACAGCGATTTTGATCTCGATCAGATCCGCGAGAATGCTGTTGGCAATGAGAGCCTGAAGATCTTGTGCGAGTTCCTTGAGTTCGGTGAGGTTGGCGCCTTCGGTCAGGTTCCGCTCAGCCATGCGTAAAGCCTCTGTAAAATCCATTGCTGCGTCCCCCATCAGAATCAGTCCAGAGATGAGCGCCCGAATGGGGCAATCATGCGCCAGCAGATGAACGCTTTGGTGATGACCAAACTGCTTGATGGCAATCGAGCTCACATTTCGATACAGCGCCGTGACCACAGGCCGCTCGAGCAGCCCGTCAATTGCGGCACGTTCCTGTGCTGATCGAGAAGCCGTTGGAATCCAGGTCGAATCTTATGCTGACAATCACGCGATGAATGCCCGCTTGGGGACATTGCGGTTGTGTCTCGGCTTTCGCGTGTCCGCACAATTCACCGTGGATGGACACACGGGCTGCACGGGATGTCGCTCCTACTCCCTATGGTCGCGGACCGCCAGCATGCAGCGCCTCAACGATCCGATTTCGCAAAGATGTTGGGTAGAGCGGGTTATCCGAGCGGATGGAACTCTCGTCTACGCTGAGGAAGCTCACGGGTGGGCTGGCGCACCGGCCGATAACGGGTTCTATAGCTGGTATAAACCGGCTTCCGATAATGCCGATAGGCACGATTGTGTCCGCGGCCGGTGTTCGCACCGATGACACCGCCAATTACTCCGCCGACTGCGGCTCCGACGGGACCACCGACAAGGGCGCCCGCCACCGCACCAGTCCCAACGCCCACCGCTGTGCGATTTTGCGCCAAGGCGAAAGTTGGAAAAAGTGTAAGCGCCGATAATGAAGCAAACGCGATGACAGCCTTCCGCATGCGATAAACCCCTTGTTCTGATTGCCGGATCTAACCCCGAATGCGATGCATGGTTCCGGCATATCAAGCTGTCGTTGAGAATGCTGGTGTTACCGACTGCTGTCATGCGAGCTGGCACGGTGTCCATCGCGGG
This sequence comes from Microvirga sp. HBU67558, assembly GCF_018069605.1. NCBI lineage: Bacteria > Pseudomonadati > Pseudomonadota > Alphaproteobacteria > Hyphomicrobiales > Methylobacteriaceae > Microvirga > Microvirga sp. HBU67558. The sequence goes on from NZ_JAGPUP010000500.1 coordinate 16,671, forward strand.
CTTCAAATCTCAAATCATCACATCCGAAGAGACTGCACCGAGCGCACGCGTGGACAAGGCAGAGGCGTGCCATAGAGTTGCCGCATTCCTTAACCGAAACTTACGCCGGCTGGACAATAAAAGGGGAACTCGAATGGGGAAGCTATTCACGACACTCGGGGTTTCAGTTGTTGCGCTCGGAACCTTGATCGGGAGCGTGCAGGCGAAAACCGTCTTCTATGAGATCAACGGTCAGCGGTATTCATACGACACCAGTAATCGCAAGCAGGCAGCGGCGGCTCGCAAGCAAATCGAAGCGGCGAAGGCCCTAGAGATCGCCCACGCCAAGGCCGCGGCAGAACGGGCGAGCAATCCGTTGGTCGCCCTCTTCGGATCGCAGATCCAAAGAGAGGCCGCGGAGGCTCAGGCGCGATTTGAAAAGATCCTCTCGGATCAGCAGCAAGCTGCGGCAGCGGGCAAAGATCAACGTCCTTCGCCGGCCACCAAGGATGAGGACTTTGCAAGAGCTGCAAAGGACAATGCCAGCGAGCCGGCGGGAACAACCGAAGGCCGGCAGACCGTTGCCGTCGCGACTCTAGCATCTCCACCGTCGGGGCCAGACTCCCGAGCCTCTGCGGAGCCAGTTCGCACCGACAATGCCCGTAAGGCAGCCATCAAGTCGGTTTTCCTCGATGCCGAAACCGGGATCAAGACGATCATCAGGATGGACGGATCGGTACAGGAGGAACTCTTCGACCCCGGCATTCTATCCAAGCTTGATCCGGAACCTCGCTCTGCAAGCTCCGTCGGCAGTGTGGCAGGCTCCGATCAGTTGCCTAAGACCGCACCGGAGGACCTGACCGGCTCCACTGGCTTTCGAGGAGCGACGCTCGAGCCGGGTTTGCGCTCCGAGGTTCGTGGTCGATCCCTGACGAATTAACGCATCGAGCACCCCAACATCATCCTCCGGGTCACGGCGTTGTCTATGAGCTCAGTCATCGCTGGATGGCTTACGTCAATTCCCGGGCGTTGCCTTTAAGACATGCTGATCGGTGACGCAGGCGAAAGAAGGTCTATCGCCGCGCCACGATCGAAGCCGGAGCCCAGATCCGGTGGAGGAGTGGTGCTGCGATAATCCCACCGATCACGATGAATGCCGCCATGACCAGCCCCAGGCGCCCATACCATGCGAACCGCTCGTTGCGTCTCATAGAAAACCGATGGTTGTTGCACTCCGGGACATTATACGGGCGAGTGCCATCAGCCAAGGGATCAGGATCTCGCCCCGCCATCCACAGACAAAGGGGAAGGCGCGGATTCAGGGCCATGTGGATCACTTCTCCAACCGACGTCATAGCCTTTGCCCACGAGCAAAGCTCTCCCTTGTGAAGCTGGGTCAGAGAGTATTCTACAGGGTGGGGCCTGTGCCCGCGCCAAGAGAAAGGCCTGGGAGCCCCCCAGCGGCACCCAGACCTTACCTTACCTAAGGCTCCGGAGGACCAGGGGCGGAGCGGCCTAGATACTCCGGAAGGTAGGGCGGAGGCAGCGTCCGTCCAGCACAGCGATCACGTCGGCCCGATCCCAGGCGATTAACAATGCCCCAATAGGTGCGGCAATATTCCTCTTTATCCACAAGTGTTTAACGGAACAGATGCGGCCATCGCGACGTTTCTGGAACTCACGGCGATGGCTGGGGAGCATTGCCTTTGGGACGACATGGCTTTTGATTCTTCAAATCGGGCTTCCGCTGAGATTGCCCATCACCTGAGCGCTCTTTCCACAAAAGTGGACGAGATTGCCAAGCGTGCTGGTGTATCTGCCTCTGAGCGTCTGGATCTTGAGACCCACCTAGCGGCCCTGGCGTGGCCGGAGCGGCGGCGTCTGGGGTTGATCCTGGAAAGTGCACGTGTCAGCGCGAACAGCGAGGCCGTCCGGGATGCGGTCGCGGTGATGCTCGGACTGGCTTCCGAAGTCTGGGCCAAAACGCCTCCGCCTGCGGAGCGGGACAGCGAGGGAGACGGGGAGCGGGAAAGAGAGTGAACAGCGAGTTGGCGCAACCCTCTGCGGGATAAGCGCTCTGCGCCGTGGATATCCTCCATCGGTAGACCACGAGCAGAACGTACCCATGAAGAGCCCGGGTCTGACGCCCCTTAAGTCTGATCGGAGATGGCAGGATGTTCGGCGTCAGGTGGTATGAGTTCTGTCCTGTGCCCACCGCGACTGATACTGACGTACGATCTCGCGAAGAGTGTTGGCCTCATCCTCGAGACCGTCGGTGGCATAGGCGGCTACGACATCCGAGAGTTGGCTCACAATCTGCTTCGGGGTCTCACCGGCATCCTCAAGGGATTTGAGATGCGCCCGTGCGGCGGCCTCAAAGCTGCTGCCCTTACCGTGATCTTCAACTGCTTCCCGGAAGGTCGGGTCGTGAACCATGATGCCCCTGTCGTGCAGCCTTCTGAGGACTGTCGCGTGTCAGCCTCTCCGAAGGCTTGAAGGAGCACAAGCCATGCAGGCTTGACAGAATGACGCAGGAGCGAAACGCACCGGGAGCATGAAGACGTGCGGAGCGGTTTGATAGTTGCCCGGTGAAATGCGGATCGTTTCAGGATGAACAGCGGTTGGCGGCCTCGCGAGACCTTATGCTACCGCAAGCTACGTCCGGCGACATTCCGCCTCCGGGCGAGCCGCTTGGCGTGCCCCCGACCATGCCACCACAGATCCTGGTCACACCGACAGCGCCTCAGCCCATAGCAGAGTAGGATTGCTGCATCGCTCACGCTGTCGGGGTGGTCTTGTAGTAGGCATCGACCCTGGCGCCGTACTCGTTGTCCGTGAACGGATCCTCCCCGGCGCCGTACTGCGGGGCATCAACCAGTCGATCGCTGTCAATGTCGACCACATAGCCGCCCAGCCGCGGGTCATAGGTCAGAGCCCGCCAGGGCAGCGGATGGTAACTCTCGCCGATTCCGAGAAAACCGCCGAAGCTCATCACCACGTAGGCGACCTGACCGGAGATCTTGTCGACCATGAAGTTGTACACGCTCCCGAGCGGCTCGCCGGACCGGTTGAACACCGGCGTGCCCTCGACCTTGCTGGAGGCAATCAGACGCCGGGTCTCCTCAATGGCAATCCCCTTACCCGACGGGTCGAGCTCCATGGAGCCCGGTTCGCGAAACTGTCTTTCGTTTGGCAACTGCGTCGGCATGATCTTCTCCTCCCGAGGGGAACGTCATGCTGGAGCGCCCGTTCCGGCCTGCTTGGGTGCTCAACACGGCACGCCAAGGTTCGATGTGCCTGTTCAGGTCACTGAGACCGAGCCGAAGGCCAAGGGTACGACCGAAATCAATCCTCCCAGAGTTGGATGACAGAGGTAGGCGCGACCAGGCCGAGAGAGTGGAGAACGTGAGGTGGGCTCTAGGTCGCCTGGAAGGCTCGGCGGGCTCGTTCCCGGATTTCGTCCAACTCGTCCTGGAGGGAATTGATCTGCGCTTCCAGCTCCTCGAGGGAGGCACAATCCGGAGTGATGAACAGGCGGCCGTCCTCGCCTCTGGTGTAACGCAGGAGGGCAACCCTAACGGAGGCTGGGTTGTCGGGAGTTCCCGGAGTGATCACCAGCTCAAAGGCTCCCAACAAGTGCATGGGGCTGTCTCCTTCCCCGGTTTAGAGCGCCCGGATTGAGAAGGATTGTAGAGGGTTGCGGCGTTATTGCCTGTGGCCAACCACGCGGTCTATGAACAGGACCCGATCTGCCAATCCGGAAGAGGAGGATGGCTGAACATCAACCCGGCCGGAACACAGTCAGGACGGCTCGTACTCAGGCCTGAGGCAGGTTGGGAATTGATGGACCCGGTTGTTTCCGGATCGGAGACCGTGTCGAACTTCTGGGACCAGAGATGATGCTGCCAGGATGTATCGGAGATCGTGTTCTCGGATACGGTACTCTCGGCTGCGGCAACGGAGAGGGTAAGGCCCGCCAGCAACATCGCGGCTGCGGGAATTCTGACACCGATCATGGTAGCCTCCACAATTGAACTAGAAAATTAATCCTCAACCGCTCAACACCGTTCCCGTGCGGCAAGAGACATTGACCACTCGTGCCGCTCACTAGGACATGCTCGTCAATGGCGTTTCGCGCCTGGACCGCAGCCATCTTGAGATCAATCACGTCAACGGTCGGACGCACCGGCTTGGCGCAAAGGCGGTTCGAGGCGGGAGATCGCCAGGGCCCGGCCCAGTTTTGCCTGAGATCACCAACACTCCGAAGTCCGGCCATCCCAGCCGCGCGGACTCGAACCAGTCAAGGGAGCCCGGCATGTCAGCGTCGGCCAGGACCGCCTTGATGTCAGGCCGCTGCGTCATGATCTCGAACCTCGTCGGCATTCTCAGCCTCCAGGACCCAGAAGTCTGCCTCACGCAGAATGTCGACATGTGTCAGGCGGACCAGCGGTTCGTCCCCGACCAGGAGGACTACCGGCCGATTCAGGATTTCGCTGCGGGGCTTCATGTGCGCAGCAATGGGCACTTGCAAACTTGGTTCCACACCGACAGGGATTTACGAACTTCAGGGCATGGTCGTGCCGAGCTACGGCTTCGCCGGGGTCGGCGGCTGTTCGATCTCGGCCTGGGCAAACGTGGTCAGCGGCTTCGCTTTCGGATCGACGATGGTAGCAACCCAGCCGCCCGGGAACCGGCCCAGTTTCTCGTTATGGGCCCGCACGGCGCCGATGAGATCGCTGCGGGCCACCACCAGCTGGTCTTCCTGCCGCTGGAACTCCCGCAGCCGGTTCTGCAAGGCCGTGTCGCCCGTGAGCTCGGGGTAGCGCTTGATGGTTGCATACAGCCTCTCCAAGGCATCTGAGAGGCGCTGTTGGGCCTGTTCGTAGTGCCGGAAGCGATCCGGCTCGGCGAGGAAGCCATCGGCGTTACGAATGGCGACCACCTCGTCATGGGCCGCCATGACCGCGTCGAGCACCTCGCGTTCGGCCGGGGCCTTCTTCCGCACGGCCTCGACCAACGGGGGCACCTGATCGGCCCGTTGGTGGTATTCGCGGAGCACCTCGCTCCAGGCCTGCTGGGCCCGTTCTCTCAGGCTGGGCACGTCCCCAGGTGCACAGGCCATCACGCCAAGGGTGAGGCCGAGGGCAAGGCTCCAAGCTCCCAAGCGCGCACGCACCGCTTCCTCCTGGCCTGGAGGGGCCAATTGACCAAACCAGCCGCGAAGAGCTGGCCATTGCTCCCGTAACCCGAGCCGTCGGCGCTGGTTCCCAGTTCTGAGAGCTGCCATCCTCGCGGACGACTCCAGCTGAACCCGATGTCAGAAGGTCTCCCCTGAAACCCGATCAGAGCTTCTTGCCTTTGGCGGCAACTGGACGCCGGGATCCGTGCTCAACCAATACCTCGGTTTCCGGCGTCTTCTCAGCCGAATGGCCCTGGAACGGCATGGCCGCCCACGCCCTTGCAGCCTTCAGCTGAAAGAACTCGGCGGCCCGCTGGACATCGGGATCGGGCGAGAAGGCCTGGAGACTCTGGAGGGTGAGCACCAGACGGCGACGGTAGGGCCACGGCAGGGCGGCCAACGTGTCGTCCACGTTCAGGCGCGCAGCCCCTTCCACTCCAGCCTGATCGGCAACGTCCTCGATCCGCCTCTGAACGGCACTCAGGCTCGCCGGGGTGGGAATATCACTCATTGAGACAATTCACGGGTACACTGCAAAACTGCCTCGGCAACGGCCACAGCACCAGTTTCGTTCCTCCGGCCCTGCCCTTGGTGACAATTGCACCCTCAAGTGAAACCTCAGCAGTGGCTTAGCGCCAAAAGCAAGAACCGGATGATCGATCCGAAAAAGCCAAGCTAAACCTCAGAGACGGCTGGCTAATCTTCTCCCCCAAGCCGGGCTTTAACCAGCTATTAACCATGCCTTTACATCCTCAGGTTCAGTGAATCCCGGAGATACCATGGCTGGTGACAGACAGAATTTCGAAAAAGGACATCTTGGCAAAGCAGCCCAGGTTCGGATCGGCCGCAGGCTGCGATTGGTCTACCGCCCCCTCATCGGCGAGCCGATCCCCGACGAGTGCGTTGATCTGCTCCTTGCCCTCAGGCGGAAGGAACGGGAATTGGGTCGCTCAGCGTAGCCCTCGTTGAGCGCCAAGCCCCAGGGCCCACCATGCAGCCCTGCTTCGGCTCAATGGTCCCGCTGAAACCCAAACTCGCCAAGCATCGTTAGCTTCCCTGAGGCTTGTCCCACTCTGTAGGAGTAAGGTCATGCGTAAACTGGCAGTTCTCTCGGCGGTGGCCCTGGTCGGGTTTGGATCCATGGCGGCCAGCACGGATGCGGAAGCCCGCTCGCGCCGCAACACCGGAGCCGTGGTCGCGGCCGGCGTGGCCGGCCTCGCGGCCGGCGGCCTGATTGGCGCTGCCGCGTCCAGCGCTTACGCAGCTCCCGCCTATGGCTACGGCTATCCGGCCTATGGCTATGCGCCCGTCATGACGACCCGTGTGGTGCGCACCTATGACGATTACGATTATGCGCCGGCCCCGGTCTACCGCACCAGACGGGTGGTCCGGTACTCGGCGCCGGTCACGTACGGCTATGCGCCCGCGCGCTACGGCTATTCTTGGGGCGGTCCCGCTTACGGCTACTACGGCTGGTAGGTTACGGCTACTACGGCTGGTAGGAAAGCCATAATGGGTGGTGGATAGCAGCGAACAGCCGAGCCCCGGGGGTGCCACCCGTCGCTTATGAGACAATAGGTCTCTTGCGACGCACGCTTTGGACGCTATGTCGGCTTGAACACGCGGTGCTCTTTGCCCCCAACCTGTAGCTCGCGTGTGAGAAGGCCCTGGTCAATCGGGGCCTTTCTTTTGGCTCACGTTGGAGGCTTGTGTCGCTGCAACCCATCCACACCTGGGATGAGACCGTCTGACACTCCCGCGATGAATTACTCCGCGGCGGATGCCGGAAGCGATCCGACATCACGAGGCTGGGGAGCTGCCATGACGGACTGGATCTTCGCTGCGAGATCGTGGGTCCGATAAGGCTTATAGAGGAAGTCGACGTCATCGATCGTCCCGTCGTCCACATAGCCGGTGGTCAGGAGCACCCGGATGTCCGGCGTTTCACGCTTAATCACGCGTGCAAGATCGATGCCGTTGAGTTCACCCGGCATCCGTACGTCTGAGAACACGAGGCGCACGTGTCCGTCCTCTTTCAGCAGCCGAAGCGCCTCGTCGGCGGATGCAGCCTCGATTGCCTCGAAACCCAGCGAGCGGATTGTCGAGATCGCCACTTGGCGAACTGCCGGATCATCCTCGACGACGAGCACGGTCTGCCCAGCCCCGAAGGGCTCTTCAATGGCGGGGTGGGTTTCCTGCGGACGCTCGACGACGCCTTCCGTCCGGGGCAGAAACATCCGGATGCTCGTACCCTCGTTCGGTACGCTGTCTAACTCCACATGGCCATGGGATTGCTGGACGAAGCCATACACCATGCTGAGCCCAAGGCCCGTGCCCTTGCCACTCTCCTTGGTGGTGAAGAACGGCTCGAACACGCGCTGCAGCACCTCGGGAGGCATGCCGGTTCCGGTGTCGCTGACCGTGATCATGACGTACTCGCCAGCCGAGACAGCATTGCCTTCTTCCATCACCCGGTTTTCGACGGCAATTGTCAGGTCGCCGCCCTCGGGCATGGCGTCACAGGCATTGACCGCAAGGTTGAGAAGAGCAGCCTCGAACTGCGCCCGGTCGACTTGAATGGGCCAGATCTCCTGCTCCAGCTGAAGGCTGGCGTTGATGCGCTCCCCCAGCGTCCGTTGCATCAGGTCGAGCAGCCCTGGCATGAGGGTGTTCACGTCGATGGTCGAAACCTGCAGGGGCTGGCGGCGCGAGAAGGCGAGAAGCCTGTAGGTGAGATCGGCACAATGCTGAGCGCTCTCCATTGCCATCCGAACGCGCCTCTCGGCCTTCTCGTTGCCCTGGATGGATTTCCGAAGCAGATCGAGATTTCCGATGACGACGCTCAGCATGTTGTTGAAGTCGTGGGCGATGCCGCCCGTCAGGCGGCCGACCGCATCGAGCTTGCTGGCGTGGAGCAGGTTCTGCTCCATCTGCTTGCGCTCGGTGATATCGAACCACATGCCGAAGAATTCCCGCGGGCGTCCCTCTTCGTCGCCCATGAGCACGGTCTGGTCGAGGACATGGCGGTCCGTCCCATCGGCGCAGCGCCAGCGGTACTCCAGGCTGACGGTGCCGTCCTCCGCCAGATCGTGAAGCTGAGCCAAGATCCGGTCGCGATCCTCCGGATGGAGCCGGGACGACCAGAAATCCGGCCGTTCGAGAAAGGCCTCCGGCCCGAAGCCGGTGATCCGCTCGATGCTCTCGTTCGTAAAATGGAGTTGCCGGTTATCCTCCGTCACGGAGGCGGTATAGAGCGCGATTGGCAGCGACCGGAGGACGAGAGACTGGTGCTCCTCGCGCCGCCGCAGGGCCTGCTCGGCCTTCAGCTTCTCGCTGCGGACCCGCAGGTTTTCCATGAGCAGCCGCCGCTCCTCCTCGCCCTTCCGGCGGATCTCCTCCGTCTTGCGGTAGAGGTCGACGAAGATCTCGACCTTGGATTTCAGGATCAGCGGCTCGATCGGCTTGAACACGTAGTCCACCGCGCCCGCCGAATAGCCGCGAAAGACATGCACGTCGTCCTTGTTGACGGCCGTGAGGAACAGGATCGGCACCCGCGCCGAGCGCGGCCGGGCCCGGATCAGGCCGGCGACCTCATACCCATCCATCCGCGGCATCTGCACGTCGAGCAGGATAACAGCGAAATCATGTTGCAGGACGTGCCGCAAGGCCGCCTCGCCGGAATCAGCCGTGATGATCTCGATGCCGGGCCAGCGCAGCATTTCTTCCGCGGCCAGGAGATTCCTGTGATCGTCATCAACCACCAGGATCTTGGCAGGGATCGGATCTGACAGGGGGGATCCCGAGCCGAGGCGGAGTGCGCCCACGTGTGCCTCGACCTGCCTATAATCTTCCATCATGAATTCAGCTTGGTCCACGCACAAAGGGCCGGCTTGTTATCAAATATCCTCATTCGAACATAGTGGTCCAAGCTTGTGTGCAGGTGGCGCTCAGGTCCATCGGTAAGCCACAGACCCGGCCGAAGAGACGACCGACACCAAGTCTGTGACCGAACACCATCTCAGCTCGGTCGATGTGCCAAATTTGTCGCCTGTCACAGTCTGCACGGAGCCTCCGTCATTGGTTGAGCTGCATACGGTCTTGAGCGTTCAGCGGTGCCGGATTGCAGTGGTCAAGAACCAGATTCCTCCAGTCGATCCTGGTACCGACAAGGTGGTGATGATCATTCACCCCGAGTAGATGGCGTTTACAAGGACGCTATGGGCCTGCGGTTTCGCCCGAAAGCCCATGGTCCACCAGGTATTTTGTGCTCCCATCCAACCCGGATATTCCGCGCTTTTTCTTTTGCCTGATCTTCGTAGTCAACATAGTGTGGTTTCTATCTGGCAAAAGCAACAAATCATACGATGGCGCAATGGCAGAAGTGTAGCAGCCTTCTAAGAAATCTATTCTGAACAAATATTCAGAAAAATGAACCAGCCTCTGCCTTTATAGCTATGCGGACAGATGGAGCCAGCTCGGTGAAGACTTTTCTGGCAATCGAATTCATCAAATTTATCTTCCTACAGATGTGGTGCGTGGGAACATCGACCTTCGTCAGCTCGTTTGTGTGCGCTGATGCGGGCTCCCACGAGCCCGATCATGAATGGAGGTTACACAGATGCGTAAAGCGTTGCTGACGACGGTTGCTGCTGCGGCTTTCTCCCTGAGCCTTGCGGCTGTGGCTCAGACGAGCGGTGGCTCATCAGGAGGTGCGTCCGGTGGTTCGTCGGGTGGAACAACGGTTGCACCCAGCACGTCCGGTGGCGGCTCCGGAGGCGCTGCGTCCGGCACCTCGGGCGGAACGTCTGGAGGAACCTCATCTGGGGGTTCGGGCGGAGCTGCTGGTGGCACGTCCGGCGGAGCCGCAGGTGGAACGTCTGGTGGCGCTGCGAGTGGCACGAGTTCTGGTGGGGCAGCCTCGGGCACAACTTCGAGCGGCGCAGCTTCCGGGACGTCTGGCACGAGTGGTGGCGCGGCAGCAGGCGCCAGCAGTTCAACGACCGTCAACATCACGGGCGAGCAGCGCACCCGGGCGGTCGAGTCTCTCCGTAGCGTGAACATCTCGCCAGTCCGGGAGAACATCAACATCACGGTGGGCCAGACTGTGCCGACCACGGTGACCCAGCTGGTCGACTGCCCGACGACGCTGGAGAGCCTGATCACGGGCGTGCGTGACTGTAAGGTCGTGCTGGTGGGCGACCGCTACTATATCGTCGAGGGCAGCAGCCGACGCGTCGTCACCGTCATCGAGCGATAAGCCTGAAAGGAGTTCGGGCTCTAAGTTTGCTTCGGCCCCGTGTGGCGCCAGCCACACGGGGTTTGCTCTTGCGGTCTTTCTATGCCGAACGAGACTAGCGCCGCCGCGTCGTACGCCGCCGGGTGTCGCCCTGGACTTGATCGACGACACCACCGGGCGCTCCTGCCACCGCCCCAGCTCCAGCCCCGACGACGGCCCCGACCGGTCCTCCGACCACCGCGCCGGCAGCGGTGCCAACTGCGGTGCTGGTGGTTTGCTGCCGCGTGGCGCAGGCACCCGCCAGGAGACACAGAGCTGTCACGAACACAAGTTTCTGCATGAACTTTCTCCACTGGATCCGATCTGGGATCAGCCCGACAACTCCGGGAAAGCTGGACAGTTCGGTGGCAGAACCGGAAAAGCAGGGAAAATCCTGAATATCGTTATGTTCTCAGGACTGAGGGCAGCGGAATGAATTGGGGGGCGATGAGCGGAACGGTCCCAGACGAGCCCGCGTTGGACAGCAGAACTTAACCCAGGTTAAGGGAGGCCGCACATGCGCCTCAGTCCGAGAACGTTCCTAATCGTCGGCGTTGCCATGGCCGGCATGGTGGAAAAGGCACAGGCTCAGGGCCAGCCTCAATCCTCCGAGACGCTCAAATCCGAAAGCACCGGCCCGCAGGATCCACGCTCAACTGGCTCGGTCGGCCGCTCGAACGCACCGCTCAGCGACAAGCTGGATCGCACCGATGGCGTGATCCGTCCGCCTGCCAACATCGCGCCCGACATGACGGTTCGCCCACCGGTTCCGCACCCCGGCACCACGCCCGTCATTCCGCCCCCGGGATCGCCAGGTGGCGACCAAAGCGTCGAGCCGAAATAGTGACTTGGTGCCAACATGCGGTTAGCTTCTGACGCTGCCCCGCTCGATCAGATCATTGAGCTCGCCCATGAGATCATTGATGAGTGCCCCTCGTGTGCGGGCACGGCTTCGGAGATCGCCATGTGGGCCAACGAAATCAGGGAACGCCGGCCCAGCCGTGAGGAGCTGACGGCTCTGGTCGATGCCACCTGCCCCGGCTTGCCTGCGGATCAGCGAACGCAGCTGATTGATGGCTTGCGGGCTTTTGTCCGCTTTGCCGAGAGCTGAACCGCCATCGCGGAACCGGTGCATGCCCGGGACGTTCCCGCGGCAAGGCTGGGCTTGTCGCAAAGCCTAACCATGTCCCACACCCGTCCTTCAAGGTCCGGTTGGGTCAGCCAATTGGGCCCGTAGAATGCCCTGTGAAACGGAGGGCAGTCAGGGATAAGCGGTGACTTCGGTTTCTGAGTAGGAGAGTAGCAACGTCTGTTCCATCAACGGTAGGAGGCATTTCATGGTCGACCTGGGCTCGTGGCAGGACATCATCCTCCTCGGTGGATCCGTCCTCGTCACGGTGGTGATCTGCAGCCTTGAGGGATGGATGCCCCAACTCAGCAGTTCGGACACAATTCTGTGCCCCGCGGAAGCACGCCCTACGGAAGCTGTGCGACGTAGAGCCGGTCGAACTCGGCCGGGACATGCTGCAGTCCATCGGCATCCGTGATGAGGATGTCGGTGATCCCGTCGGTGTCCAGCTGGCGAGCCTTCGCGAGCGCTGCGGCGGCGCTGTCGCAGGTGATGGCCACGACTCCGTTCTGGCCGTTTCCGGTTACGACAAAGAACATTCTGTCTCCACTCTGTTGTCTTGTGTTGTGGGCATATGGATGCCCGGCGCCCGTTCGACTTCATGGGCGCCGGCCATATCGTACCAATCAAATCGTTTGACGGAGACGCAACTCGCCTCGTTCCTGTGCATCCGATCAGGCTGCCGCGTGGAAGAGATAGAAGCCGTTGGCTCCGGCTGAAATCTCCGCCGCTTCGGCATCGAAACCTGACAGGGCTTGGATGTCGAGCGAACAGCCGTACTCCCATGCCTCCGGGGTGACGAATGCCGGAACGGGAATGTCTTCCGGCACCGCACAGAACAAATCAGCTTCGCCCTTGCGCCGGAACAGGTTGTAAGCGCGCATTGATCCCTCTCCTCGCTCTTACCCTCGGGCCAGCCTTGCTAATGGCGCAGTGCGGCAGGAGTGTGGATCTCAGAAGAAGCCGGGCGCTGCTGGGTGTCCGAATTCGGAACAGGCTAGATCTCAGGAGCGGTGCCACGGACCGTGATCGGATCGGCGGCGCGAACACATTGGGCAGACGCGTCAAGGAGTTTTTCGGGCGCTTGTTCGGCGACAGCAAGCTGCGGGCCGAGGGCCGGATGGATCAAACTGAGGGCAAGATCCAGAGCTCTGTTGGGGTTCAAGAACAGCTTGCGTGAGAATGGTAGATTCGGCTCATGATGGCCTGGGCGTGGGCTACCCTTCTTGCGGCACCGCTCGGAACAACTGTGGGCCGGTTGTGATCGGAACGATTGGGCCGGACAGTGAGGGGTTATAGAAAATGCCCCAGAACAGCATCAACGAAGGGCGGGCGACGACCCGTTGCCGTTCTTGCGCAAAGGCGGGTCATTGCGGTGGTCATCCGGAGAGCCGGAACGTAACAGTAGGTTTTCACGAGGCAAGTCCTCCCTTACAGATGGTACAGTCGGCGTCAGAGCCTCCCTGCCCTGAGCCTGGGGCAGGCAGTCAAGACCGGAAGCCACCCGGCCGGTGTTCGATTCTCCACCGCAGATGCCGGTGCTCAAGGCCCTACTTGCCGAGTCGATCAACCATGGGCTGGGTGATCAGGCAGACGCCACTGTCGGTGCGCCGGAAGCGCTGTCCGTCCAGATCCGGGTCCTCGCCCACCACGAGCCCCTCCGGGATCCGAACACCGCGATCGACAATGACCTTCCTCAGCCGGGCCGAGCGAGCAATCTCGCCCCCCGGCAGCACCACCGCCTCCTCCAGCTGTGCTCCGGGGTGAACCTGCGTGCCGGTAAACAGGAGCGAGCCTCGCACCACCGCTCCCGAGACGATGCAGCCGCCGGACAGAACCGAGTTGACGACCTCTCCTCGCCGTCCGACCTCCTCCTCGATCACCTTGGCCGGCGGGGTGATCTCGGCATGGGCCCAGATCGGCCAGGCGGTGTCGTACAGGTCCAGGGCCGGCGTAGCATGGGTTAGGTCGATGTTGGCCGCCCAATAGGCGTCCAGAGTGCCGACATCGCGCCAGTAGGCTTCTGCTTCCCCGGAGGAGCGCACACAGGAGTGCGGGAACCGGTGCGCCACGGCCTTACCATGCTCGACGAGATACGGGATGAGGTCCTTGCCGAAATCCCGGCTCGAGCCGGGCGTAGCGGCATCGCGCTTCAGCTGATCAAAGAGAAAGCGTGTGTTGAAGACGTAAATCCCCATGCTGGCGAGTGCCATATCAGGCTTGTCGGGCATCCCCGGCGGATCAGCAGGTTTCTCCAGAAACGAGACGATGCGGTCCGTCTCACCGATGTCCATCACGCCGAAGCCAGTTGCCTCCATGCGCGGCACTTCGAGGCAACCGACCGTGACATCCGCGCCCGAGTCCACATGCTGGCGCAGCATGAGCTCGTAATCCATCTTGTAGATGTGATCACCTGCCAGGATCACGATGAACTCGGGGGCATAGCTCTCAATGATGTCGATGTTCTGGTAGACCGCATCGGCCGTGCCCTCGTACCACATGGTCTCGGAGACACGCTGGCTCGCCGGTAGGATGTCGAAACTCTCGTTGCGCTCGGCTCGGAAGAAGTTCCACCCCCGCTGCAGGTGCCGGATGAGGCTGTGGGCCTTGTACTGCGTGGCCACCGCGATGTGACGAATGCCGGAGTTCAGCGCATTCGAGAGGGCAAAGTCGATGATCCGCGATTTGGCCCCGAAGTATACGGCCGGCTTGACCCGCTTATCGGTGAGTTCCAGGAGGCGGCTGCCGCGCCCGCCGGCGAGAACATAGGCCATGGCGTGGCGGGCCAACGGGGCAGAGGCGGCAGCAGTCTTGAGCATGGGCGTGTCCTCTCATCCGGCGGAGCTCTTCCGGCCCGCTAAGCTTCTATGTCCTGAGATGAAAGGAAGTTCCCGGTCGACAAGGGATGGCGGCACGGTAATCGGCTGCCCGGCATCGTCGCTTGTCATTCCTACAACCCGGACCTAGCCTCCTTCATCCCTGAGACGCAGACACCGGGAAACACACCTGAGCGCGTGTTCCAGGCGAGAGCGGCTCGATCTCGTGCCGACCGTTAAGCTGCATCACGAACGAACGGATCAGGCGCCGACCCAGACCCGTCGATGTCGCGGAAGAGGTGCTTCCCTGGGTAGCGGGCAGACCCACGCCATTATCGCTGACGCCAAGGCAGTATTCATCGCCGGTACGCGTAAACGCCACCCTGACATATCCGCTACGATCATCCGGAAAGGCGTACTTGAGCGCGTTGACCAGGAGCTCGTTGATAATGAGCCCGACTGAAACCGCCTGATTGAGTGGAATGGGGTGGCTTTCGGCTTCGACATCAAGGCGAATGGGGCGAAGGCCGATCAAGGCTGCCTCCAGGTCGCAGCAGAGTTCCTCGATGAACGAGCGGCTGTCCGCCAACACGGCTCCCTCGAACCGCACCAGACGCCGCTGCACTTTGGCCATGACGCTCACGCGCTCCGCGGCGGTCATGAAATCCTCGCGAGTAGGCTCCTTGGCGCTGCGGGCCTGGAGGTGGAGAAGCGAGATCACCGTATGCAGATTGTTCATGATCCGGTGATTGGACTCGATGAGAAGCTCGGCCTTGTCGGCTTCCGAGGCCTTCGCAGCTTCATGTGCCCGCTTCAGTTCTGCATGGGCTTCCTTGAGTTGGCGGTAGGCAGCATGCTGAGCCTCGATGATGAGCGTGATGGCGATCCCGATCACCACAAACAGACACCAGCCGAGAAACTGGCCCGGGTCTCCGATTGCGAAGCTGCCGATCGGCTCGAGAAGGAAATAAGCTGAGAGGGCGGCGCTCAGCACCGTTGCAACGAGGCCGCTCCCTCGGTTGAAGAGAACAGCTGACAGAATAAGCGCCGGAAAGAACAGAAGAAAAGGAAATTCCCTCAGCACATCAGAGAAGATTTGCCTGAGAATGAACGCCACTGCCACAAGGATAGCTGTCGCACCGTAGCGAACAGACCATGGTAGATGTCGAAGAGACCGCGTTTTGTCGAACAATTCCCTCATCGCAAGGAGGGTAAGCGAACCGCTATAGCTATGGTTCCCTGAAATATTACTTCGAAAAAGTTTTCGAACGAGGCAAAAGTGTGATGCTGCTCAGGAGGAGATCAGAACAAGAGCTGTGCAATGACACGTTTGGTACGATCGGATCCGCAACTGGTGGCGCGAGGCTTGAAGTCTGACTCTATGCGTTGGGCAAAGTACCTGGACATTCATCGGGTAAACCGCTGTTGTTTCGGCCTAATCCTGCCCACGAAGCCTCCAGGCAGAGTCACTCGTTCGGGCGGGTCTGTCGGGTAGCCGCATCCTTTCTGTCGACGCGTCCGCGATACTGTATGGCTCCTCAGACGCCCGAACCGAGGCGTATTAGGCCGCCGGCCCGCTCGACACACCTGC
>NZ_JAGPUP010000501.1:0-33608 GCF_018069605.1 Microvirga sp. HBU67558
ACCATCGACGAGAGGAACGGATCATGACGACATCCATCCAAAGCACCGGGATCCTGCCTGCCGCTCTGGTGCCGGACGCAGCCCCGAGCAACCTGGCGGCCAACTCAGTCATTCAAGGGAATGCCGACGACAACGAGCTCGGCAGCCCGGACACCCCGACATCGGTCACGATCAACGGCGCCGAGGGCTACGATACGCTCTGGGGCGGAATGGCCGGCGACGAGCTCCATGGCGATGTCGACAACGATCTGCTGATCGGCGGAGCCGGGAACGACACCCTCGACGGCGGCATCGACTGGGATACCCTCTCCTACCGGGAGGAGACGGGCGGCGCGGGCATCGTTCTCAATCTGAGCGATTCGGCCTGGACGTATGGGGGCACGACCTACGCGTCGCTCACCGGCAGGGACACGTGGGGCGATCTCGACACCCTGCTGAATTTCGAGGAGGTCTACGGATCGACCGCCGGCGACGTGATCTACGCCGGCAATTCCCTGCAGGGCTGGTACCTCGATGGCAGCGAGGGCGACGATACGCTGACCGGCGGCGGCAACGACGACACGCTCATCGGCGGCGCGGGCAACGACACGCTCGTCAACGGAAGCGTCATCTATGTCGGCACCGATGCCATCAATGCCGATCTCACCGCGGGTCGCGCCAGCGGCCAGGGCCAGGACATCTTGTCCGGGGTGACGTTTCTGATGGGCGGCGAAGGCAACGACACCATCCGCGGCGGTGCGCTCGCCTCCACCATCGACGGCGGCTTCGGCGACGACATCCTCTACACGGGTGGGTCGACCTATATCGACGCGAGCTTGGGCGCCGACACGGTCCATGGAGCCATCGCGTCCACGACGGTCGCGCGCGCGTCAAACGACAGGATCAAGGTCAACGCAAGCACCGTGCTCACCTACGAGGATCTCACGCGCCCGGCCGCGGCGGTCAAGGCTGATCTGGGGAACGGCTGGGTCGACGAATATGACGGCAGCGTCCGGTACGCGACGGACAAGCTGTTCGGAAGCTTGAGAAAGTTCATCGGGTCGAGCGGGAACGACACGATCTTCGGCAGCGCTTCCAACAACACGATCGTCGGAGGCGACGGCAACGATTATATCCTCGGTTTCGGCGGAAATGACTCCCTTGTGGGCGGCGACGGCAACGATACGCTCTCGGGGAGCAACGGCTACCGCGACACGCTCGTCGGTGGACTTGGCAACGATCATTACGTGACCGGCGACAGCGACGACGTGCTCGTCGATGCCGGCGGCATCGACACGATCGAAACCTATCTCTCCAGCTACACGCTCCAGGCCGGTTTCGAAAACCTGATCAATACGGCCTCGAGCGCCGGAACCCTGGTCGGCAACGCGGCCGACAACAAGCTGACCAGCGGCGGCGGAAACGATACGCTCGACGGCGGCGCCGGCAGCGACACCATGACGGGCGGCGCCGGCAACGACGTCTATTACATCCGCGATCTCGGCGATCTGGCCGTCGAGCTCAACGGCACGACGGGCGGCGACGACACGGTCATCATCTCGGTTCGCAACTACGACGGCACCAAGCTCGCCAATATCGAGCACATCCGGTTCGTGGGCGAGGGCAGCATCGCGGGCACCAACACGGCGCCCGTGATCGGCGGGCTTGCCTCCCCGTTGAGCCTGACCATCGCCGACAACGAGACCGTCAGCCCCTTCACGTCCGTCACGATCACGGATTCGGACAGCGCCAGCGTCACGGCCGTCGTGAGCCTGAACAACAGTTACGGCGCGCTGACGAATTTCGGCATCGGCACCTATGATGCCCAGGAGCGGCGCTACACGGTCACCGGCACGGCCGAGCAGGTCCAGAACGCCCTGCGTGGCCTCGTCTACGATCCCTTCGACCGACCGAGCGATTCTGCCGGAAACGGCCTGACGACGACCTTCACCATCACGCTCACCGACGTGGAAGGCGCATCCGCCACCCCCAACGCAAACGTCTCCGTGACGAGCGTGACGGCCAACCGGGCTCCGACGATTTCGTTCATGCCGCAGACCTTCACGATGGCCGACACGGAGAACACGGACCTCGTGGCGCCGTTCACGCTTCTCGCCGTGAACGAACCGAATGCCGGCGACGTGCTGACCGTGAGCATCCGGCTCGACGACGCCGGGAAGGGCGCGCTGGTCCCGGTCCAGGGCGGCGCCTACGATGCCGCCACGGGCACGTTCACGGTCATCGGCTCCCTCGCGCAGGTGCGGGCGGCCGTTACCGCGCTCCTGTTCAATCCGACCGACCGTCCCCTGGCGGAGAGCGGCTCCGTCGAGACGACCACGTTCTCGATCACGGTCACCGATGCACGCGGCGCGACGGCCTCGGCGGCCAGCGTCGCCACGGTGAATTCCGTCGCGATCGGGTATGTCAACCATGCTCCGACCGCGCCGGTTCTGTCGAACGGCGACATCTCCGACAGGCTGACCACGGACCTGACCGTCGGGTCCCTCACGGCGACCGATCAGGACGGCGATGCCCTGACCATCACGTTCGACTGGGCCCAGCCTTATTCGTCGGGCCTCATCAGCGCCGACGGCCGCTTCAAGATCGTCGACGGCACCGTGGTGGTCAACAATCCGTCGCTCGTTCAGGTCGATGGCAACCAGACCTTCACCTACGCTGTCACGGCCACGGACGGGCACGGCGGCACCACCTCGAGCACGATCGCGATCCATGTGGCGGACGTGAACCACGGCCCGACGGCGCCCGTTCTCGCCGGCGGCACGATCTCCGAGACGTCGGCCGCCTACACGGTCGCCGGCACGCTCTCCTCGACCGATGCCGACAACGATCCGATCGCCTACGCCTTCACGAATCCGCTCAGCGGAACGGATGGGCGCGTCAGCGCCGACGGCCGCTTCGAAATCGTGAACGGCACCATTCAGGTCAGGGATCCCGCGCTCATCCAGGTGAACGGCGACACCACCTTCAGCTACGGCATCGTCGCGTCGGACGGCTATGGCGGAAAGGTTTCGAGCGCCATCGCCATCAAGGTGACGGATGCGAACCCGGCTCCTGCCGACATCCTTTTGTCCGGCACCGCGGTCGTCGAACACAGCGCCATCGGCCAGACCATCGGCACCCTGTCGTCGACCCTTCCGGGCCAGGGCCAGCGCACGTACACCCTGCTCAACGACGGTGGCGGTCGCGTGGAGCTGGTCGACAACCAGCTGCGCGTCAAGAACAACACCAAGATCGATTACGAGCAGCTCACCTCCTTCAAGGTCACCGTCTCGGTCACCGACGGATCCGTCAGGAAGGTCAAGGACTTCACGATCAAGATCGTGGACG
This sequence comes from Microvirga sp. HBU67558, assembly GCF_018069605.1. Lineage (NCBI taxonomy): Bacteria > Pseudomonadati > Pseudomonadota > Alphaproteobacteria > Hyphomicrobiales > Methylobacteriaceae > Microvirga > Microvirga sp. HBU67558. Next base: position 3,328 of record NZ_JAGPUP010000501.1, read on the forward strand.
TCAATCCCGAGACGGTGAACGGGACCGACGGCTCCGACCTGATCAGGGGCGGCAGCGGCGCCGACACGATGTCGGGCGGAGCCGGGAACGACACCTTGAGCGGCGGCGCCGGGAAGGACGTCCTCGTGGGCGGCAAGGGAGCCGACATCTTCCTGTTCGAGCGCAGCACGCCCGGCACGGCCGGCCCGGACCTGATCCAGGACTTCAAGGTCGCAGAGTACGATCGCGTCTATCTGTCCCTGAGCAGCTTCACGGGGTTCAAGTCGTCCGATCTCGGCCGCCTGAAGGCGAGCGACTTCGTCCTGGGCACAAAGGCCCTGGGGAAAGAGGACCGGGTCATCTACGACCAGGCCAAAGGCGAGCTCTATTACGACTCCGATGGTACGGGCGGCGCCGGTCAGATCCACATCGCCACCTTCACCAATGCGGGCACCAAGCCGGCTCTCACTTATGCCAGCTTCTTCATTGTCTGAGAGAGGCTCTCACCCGTAGGAATCCGGGGCGGCTTCCCAGCGGCGGCGCCCCGGCGGCGAAAGGACCATCAGGCGGGCTTGTCCCGACGGGCCCGTCCCGAGGCCAGGAACAGGGCGAGGGCCAGCACGCCCGTGGTGGCGATGGTGGCCGGCAGGGGAAGCGCGGAGGCGTCGAGATTGCGGCCGAGGAGAATGCCCACGACGGCCGCGAAGGTCATCTGGCAGATGCCGAGCAGGGACGAGGCCGCGCCGGCCCGATCCGGAAAGGGCATCAGCGCCGAGGCCATGGATTGCGGCATGGTGAGGCCGACGCCCACCCCATAGATCGCCATGGGGGCGCTGATGCCCAGCGATGACGGCACTCCCGCCAGCACCAGGGCCAGCATGGTGAGGCCGCCGAGCGCGAGGCACGTCACCCCGATCCGGATGGTGCCGTCGAGCCCGTACCGTCCGACGAGATGTTGCGCCAGGGAGGTGCCGGTCATGAAGCCCGCCACCACGAAGGTGAACGAGAACGCGAAGGACAATTCGTCGAGCCCGTAGATTCTCTGCAGCACGAAGGACGAGCCGGAGATGAACGCAAAGAGCCCGCCATAGGTGAGCATGGACAGGCCCACATAGGTCCGGTAACCGGCATGGCCGAGCAGGAGCCTGAAGCCGCGCAGGATCGCCGGAAACGAGATCGGCACATCGGATTTCCGGCGGATGCTTTCGGGCATGCGCCAGAGGATGATGGCCGCGAGCGCGATGCCGCACAGGATCATGGTGCCGAAGGTCACGCGCCAGCCGGTGAAGCGTTCGATGACGCCGCCGAGAACGGGCGCCGCCGCCGGCACCACGCCCATGATCGTGCCCATGCGCGACAGTTCGCGGCCCGCGCGCGGGCCCTCGTAGAAATCGCGCACGATGGCGCGCCCGAGCACGATGGGACCCGAGGCGCCGAGCGCCTGCAGGAAGCGCGCGGCGATCAGGGTCTCGATGTTGGGCGAGAGCGCGCAGATCAGGCTCGCCAGGGTGAAGAGCCCGAGCCCGAAGAGCAGCACGGGCTTGCGTCCGATGCGGTCGGACACCGGCCCGTAGAAGAACTGCCCGGCCGCGAAGCCGAGGAGGAAGGCCGACAGGGTGAGCTGCGTCTGCCCGGTCGTGGCGTGAAGGCCCGCGGCGATCGCGGGGAGCGACGGCAGATACATGTCCGTCGACAGGGGGCCGAGTGCGGTGAGCAGGGCCAGGACGACGGTGAGGGCCAGCGTATCGGGTTTGAGCATGAAACGGTTTCGTCGGTGACAGGCACGCCCGGTTAAGCCCGAATCGGCGTGCCTGTCATCTGATTTGGCGGCCCTGAAGCCTCGGACCCGACAGTGGCGTTGCACTTTTGGGATCCATCGGATGCTTTCGTCTTGAATGAGAGCATCGGTCAGAACGGACCCGAGGGGCCGTCCGGTGCTCTAGGCCGCCCGGACGGTCGCCAGGAAGCCGTTGACCTGATTGCGCAGGTGCTCGGCCTGGCCCACGAGGGCCGAGGAGGATGTCAGCACCTGATGAGCGGCAACCTCGGTTTCCTCGGCCACCTGGGCCACCCGGCCGATATTGGCCGTCACCTCGCCCGTCCCCGCCGAAGCCTGGTTGACCGAGGCGACGATCTCCCGGGTGGCGGCGCCCTGCTGGTCCACCGCCACGGCGATGCTGCTGGACACGTCGCTCATGGCCTGGATGCGCTGGGTGATGCCGCCGATCGCCTCCACGGCCTTGGAGGTCGAGGTCTGGATCGCGGCGATCTGGCTCGAGATGTCGGCCGTGGCCTTCGAGGTCTGGTCGGCGAGCGACTTCACCTCGGTGGCCACCACGGCGAAGCCGCGGCCGGCCTCGCCGGCCCGCGCCGCCTCGATGGTGGCGTTCAATGCCAGCAGGTTGGTCTGGCCCGCGATGGCCGAGATCATGTCGATGACCGCCCCGACCCGGTCGGCGGCGGCGCTCAGCTGCGAGACGATCTCGGTCGTCAGAGTCGCGGCCTGCACGGCCTCGCGCGACATGACGGCCGATTGCTCGACCTGGCGGCTGATCTCTCCCACGGAGGCGCCGAGCTCTTCGGTGGCGCTCGACATGGCGAGCACGTTGGCCGAGGTCTGTTCGGCGGCGGCCGCCACGGCCGTGGAGCGCGAGGACGTGGCCTGGGCGGAATTCGTCAGCTGCTCGGCCGTGGCCTGCATGCGGCTGGCCGCCATGGACACCGACGTGATGATCTCGCCGACCGCGCCGTCGAAGGTCTCGGCGAGTTCGGTCATCATCCGCTTGCGCTGGACCTCGGAGGCTTCGCGGGCCTGGATGGCCTCGAGCTCCAGGGCCTTGTTGCGGACCATGCGGTCCTTGAAGACCTGCACGGTCTCGATCATCTGGCCGATGTCGCGGCTGCGGTTGCCGGCGGGCAGCTCGACCGCGAGGTCGTCGTTGGCCAGACGGCGCATGACCGAGGTCAGGCTGCGCAGGGGCGCCACGATGCTGAGCTTCGTCATCAGCAGGCTGATCAGCACGCCGAGCGCGATGCCGGCGGCCGCGACGCCGATCTGGAGCCGGATGGCGCGATTGGCGCTGTCCTCGGCGGCCGCGCGCATGTCGGCGAGCTTCTTGGCCGTGTAGGTGCTGTAGGCCTTCACCGTGTCGGTGACGCTGCGCTGCGACGCGAGCCCCTTGTCCACCTCGGCGTTCATGACGGCCGCATCGGCGCCCTTGCCGGAGGCCGCCACCGTGATCATGGCCCTGATGACGTCGAAATAGGCGTTCAGGGAGCCCCGCATCTGGTCGAGCAGGACCTTCTCCTGGGAGTCCGCCACGGCCTCGAGCGTCTTGAACCGCCCCAGCATCTCCTTCGTGCGGCGCTCGGCTTCGGTGCCGAAGTCGGAGGCCTTGGTCGGCTGCTGGGCGACCTGGTAGGTCATGCGACTGATGGCGATGATGTCGACGCGCAGGTCCATGGCTTCGCGCGCCGCCTCCTCGCGCAGGCCGACGATCTCCATCGCGTCCTTGAGCCTGGAAGTCTCGCGCCAGCCGACCACGGCGATCACCGCCGCGACGAGGCCCATGAGGGAGACGACCGCAATCACCTTCTGCGGGATCGAGAAATTTTTCAGTGCCATTGGAATCTTGCCCCTGCAGACCGGCCGCGTGTCCGGCTCTCGAGGAAGCGGCCGGATCGACGAAGGTCAGGTCTATTGCCCTAACGGCATGTCTGCGGGGCAGCGGTTAAGAAACCGATAAATTGTCCAATGGAAACAAGGGAGATTGGCAGGGCCGCCGTGGTTGGCCGAGGTACCGGCGGATGGCTACGTTCGAGCCCGCTGCGTTGTGACGTTCATGGCCGGCCTCGTGCCGGCTATCCGAACACGGAAAGGCGCGGCGCTCCAGACGATCGGGATCACCGGGACAAGCCCGGTGATGACGTCGAGGGTGTCCGTCCCTCAGCTCCATCCCGGTCGCAGCCGGCGACCGGACGACCTGCTGCCCTCACCCGATCCGGTGCAGGGCGCTGCCATAGGTCTTGAGCCATTCCTCCGCCTCGTCCGTGCGCGGGCAGAGCTGATGCGTGAGCTTCCAGAACCGGCTGGAATGGTTGAGCTCGCGCAGGTGCGCCACCTCGTGGGCGGCCAGGTAGTCGAGCACGAAGGGCGGAGCCATGATCAGCCGCCAGGAGAAGTTGAGCGCTCCGTTGGCCGAGCAGGAGCCCCAGCGGCTCTTGGTGTCGCGCACGGTGATGCGCTTGGCCGGCTGCCCGAGCTGGGCCGTATGCTTCTTCACGGCGGCGGCGAAGTCCTTCCTGGCCTCAGCCTCGAGAAAGTCCCGCACCCGCCGGGCCACATGGGCGGCCTCGCAGGCGACCGCGATGACGGGCTCGCCGGTGGCGCTTCGGGCCGCCTGGGTCACCCCGCGTATCGCCGACCAGTGAACGATCCGATGGGGAACACCGCGAAAAGGCACGAGGGCGCCCGGCTCGAAGAGCACCCGCTCCGGCACCTTGGCGAGCCGCGTGGCGATCCACTGGCTGTGGCTGTCGGCGAATTTCTGGGCGAGCCCCACATCCGTGCGCTCGGGGATGCTGAGCACGACCTCGCCGGTCGCGTTGGAGACGCGCAGCGTGATCCGCTTGGCGGTCGGACGGCGTTTGAGGGCCACCTTGAAGGTCTGGCCCTCGTGGACGACTTTGAGATGGGGCGGGTCCGCAGGAACGCGGCGGAACAGGGCGGATTTCATGTCCGCAATCTGCCCTGTCAGGCTGATTCTGTCAGCGCAGCCGTTTGCCGCTCCTAAGAACGTATCAAGAACGGACTGATGCCCTTGACGGCTTCGTCCGGGCTGGTTCTCGGCTGTGATTCTCAATGAATTCAACGATTCGAGGAGCGATCTGAGCCCTGAAACGAGAACCGTTGAAGACGCCATAGTGACCGACCCCGGCCTGGAGGTGATAGAGCTTCTTGTCGGAGGGAAGGTTGGGGGTCAAGTCCAGGGCCGCGAGCGTCTGGCCCACGCCCGAGATGTCGTCCCGCTCGCCCTCGACCGCCATGATGGCGCAGCGCCGGATGGCCATGAGGTCCACCGGCTGGCCCCGGTGCATCATCTCGCCCTTGGGCAGGTCGTGGTTCACGAACACCGTCTCGACCGTCTGCAGGTAGAATTCGGCGGTCAGGTCCATGACGGCGAGGTACTCGTCATAGAAGTCCCGGTGCTTCTCGGCCGAATCGCCGTCGCCCTCCACGAGATGGTTGAACATCTCGTAATGGGCCGTGAGATGCCGGTCGATGTTCATGGCCATGAAGCCGGACAGCTGCAGGAAGCCCGGGTAGACGTCGCGCCAGAAGCCCGGATGGGACGGGGGCACCTTGGTGATGCAGTGCTGGCGGAACCAGTCGATGCCGCGCTCCTCGGCCAGCCGGTTCACGGCGGTGGGCGAGCGGCGGGTGTCGATGGGCCCGCCCATGAGGATCATGGCCCGCGGGACGAGGGGATCGTTCTCGGCCTCGAGGCGGGCGACCGCCGCGATGACGGGCACGGCCGGCTGGCACACGGCCATCACGCTCAAGTTCGGGCCGAGGTCCCGGAACATGGTCTTGAGATAGTCGATGTAATCGTCGAGATCGAACCGGCCCTCGGCCAGGGGCACCATGCTGGCGTCGGCCCAGTCGGTGATCATCACCTGGTGGGTCGGCAGGAAGGTTTCGACCGTGCCGCGCAGCAGCGTGGCGTAGTGGCCCGACATGGGCGCCACGATCAGGAGTTTCGGCTGGTCCTCGGCCCGGTCGTGATCCCGCTCGAAGGAGATGACGCGGCAGAAGGGGTGTTCCCAGACGATCCGTTCGGTGACCGCCACCTCCTCGTTGCCGATCACCGTGGTGGGCAGGTCGAAGGCGGGCTTCCCGTAGCGCCGGGTGGTGCGCTCGAACAATTCGCAGGCTGCCGAAACGGTCCGGCCGTAGGGCGTGTTCGTGAGGGGATTGTCGGGGTTCTCGAAAAAGTGCTTGGTGATATCGGAAGCTGCGCGAGCCGGACTCAAAAGCCAATGCGCGGTATCGTACCATACATAGGAAAAATTCATCTAAGTGTCCCCAAAGGCCGGGTGCCTGGTTCTCGCATCATGCGGTAGGCTTTATCCTCAACCGTAATTTTAAGATTAAAGTTCCTTCAGATTCTTGCAACAGACTAGCTCTGCCTCTGCGAAAACGAACTACATACTTTGGTTTCAGACCACTGCCGAAGTCCTCGATAGGAAAATAGGCCAAAGGCGGATGCTTGGCGAACGATCAGGGGACCCTATTCTGTTCGGAGATGTCCAAGATCGACCAGAAGAGCCTGACCCATCACGCCCGGCACCTGCGCCTCGACACCCTCGTTCGCCTGCGCTGGCTCGCCATCGCGGGTCAGGCGGCCGCCGTCGCCGGGGTCCGGTTCGGGCTCGGCTTCCCCCTGCCCTTCGCCCTCTGCTTCCTGGTCATCAGCGCGTCGGTCTGGGTCAACCTGCTCCTGCGGATCCAGTACCCGGCGAGCCACCGGCTCAGCGACAACATCGCCACGGCGCTCCTCGCCTTCGACATCCTGCAGCTGGCGGGGCTTCTCTATCTGACGGGCGGGCTCGAGAATCCCTTCGCCATGCTGTTCCTGGCGCCCGTGCTCATCTCGGCCACGGCCCTGACCCCGGAGCGGACCCTGGGGCTCGGCCTTCTCGCCATCGGCTGCGCGACGCTTCTGGTGCTCGCCCACAAGCCCCTGCCCTGGTCTCCCGCACAGAGCTTCACGCTTCCCTTCCTCTATGTCACGGGGATCTGGGCGGCGATCGTGCTCGGCACGGCCTTCACGGGCATCTATGCCTGGCGCGTCGCCGAGGAGGCCCGGCAGCTCGCCCAGGCGCTCGCCGCCACGGAGCTTGTCCTCGCCCGCGAGCAGCACCTGTCCCAGCTCGACGGCCTCGCGGCCGCGGCGGCCCACGAGCTCGGCACCCCGCTGGCCACCATCGCCCTGGTGACCAAGGAGCTGAGCCATGCCATGCCCAAGGACGGCCCGGTGGGCGAGGACCTGCGGCTCCTGCAGGAGCAGGTGGAGCGCTGCCGCACCATCCTGACCAAGCTCACCTCCATGGGTCAGGAGGAGGAATCGGAATTTCTGGAGACCATCTCCCTGAGCCATCTGGTGGAGGAGATCGTCGAGCCGCAGCGCGCCGTCGGCTTCGACGTGCAGGTCGAGACGCGGGGCGAAGGGCCGGAGCCCATGGGACGGCGGAATCCCGGGGTCGTCTACGGCCTGTCCAACATTCTCGACAACGCCACGGACTTCGCGGAAAGCCGGGTGACGATCGAGGCGTTCTGGTCCCCTCACGAGGTTTTCATCGAGATCCGGGATGACGGCCCGGGTTACGCTCCCGATATCCTGCTCAGGGTGGGCGAGCCCTACGTGACCACCCGCAGCGCCGCCGAGCGGACGGAGGACAGCGAGGAGGGCGGTGGCCTGGGGCTCGGCCTGTTCATCGCCAAGACCCTCATCGAGCGCTCGGGGGCGGAACTGACCCTGACGAACACCGCGCCGCCGGCCTCCGGGGCCATCGCACGGATCGTTTGGCCCCGTCATGCGTTTGAACGAGGTGCGGCAATTTCGCCGCAGGGAGAGTCCACGCTGTCCCTCAAAGGTTAGGGGAAGAATTCCCATATGAGAGAGGAGCCGGACAGGCTCGCTCATGAGGGAGTTTCAGCCCACCATGCAAGGAGATGTTCTGATGGCCGATGCGCCTGCCGCGTTCGAAGATCGCGCCGACAAGAGCCTCTTGATCGTCGACGACGACCGGCCATTCTCGACCCGTCTCGCCCGCGCCATGGAAGGCCGCGGCTATCAGGTTCGCGTGGCCGAAAGCGTGACGGACGGCCTCGCGGCGATCGAAAATGAACCGCCGGCCTTCGCGGTGATCGACATGCGCCTGGGCGACGGCAACGGGCTCGACGTGATCGAGCGCCTGAAGAGCCGCCGCCCCGACGCGCGCGGCGTGATCCTCACCGGTTACGGCAATATCGCGACGGCCGTCACGGCGGTGAAGATGGGCGCCTTCGACTATCTGGCGAAGCCCGCCGATGCGGACGAGATCCACGCCGCGCTCATGGCCCAGCCGGGCGAACGCGCCCTGCCGCCGGAAAACCCCATGTCGGCCGACCGGGTGCGCTGGGAGCACATCCAGCGCGTCTACGAGCTCTGCGGCCGCAACGTCTCGGAAACCGCGCGCCGCCTCAACATGCACCGCCGAACCCTGCAGCGGATCCTCGCCAAGCGCGCGCCCCGCTGAGTCACGGAGCGTGAGGCCCTCGACACCTTTTGTGCCGGTGTTCAGCGCGAGAACGCGCCTGACGGCTCCCGCGCGACGGGGCGCGGATCCTCACGGTACCGCATCCGGAGCAGAACGAGCCCGAAGGCCGGCAGCAGAACGTCCGTGTAGAAGATCACGCCCGCATTGCCGGGCGCGAAGTTGTGCGCCTCCACCATCTGCTGCACGTGGCCGGCCGCCGCCCCCCACAGGAAGCAGGCCGGACCCACGAGGGCGGCGAGGCGCAGGCCGCTCCCTCCCTTGAACGCCATGAATCCCACGACGGAGAAGCCGAGGCTGGCAAAGCCCACCTCCTTCTGGAACGGACTGGCCTGCCAGCCGATGAAGGCGGCCGCCATCTCCGAGAAGAAGACGTGCATGACGAAATTGTAGAGGAAGCTCACGCCGAGCGAGAAGAACAGGAACCAGGACAGGAGCGCCTCGACCACCATCGCGCGGGTCAAGGGACGCGGGCCGCGCAGCAGGGCGATGAGCGATGCGGCCAGCCCCACGGCGAAGAGCGTCAGGGTGAAGTTGCTGAGCAGAAACCGGATGGCCTGTTCCATGATCGCCCCCACGACCGGAGGATCCGGTCACGGGCGGGACTGTGACGCTCGGCGACCGGGCATGCAACCGCTCTCAAAACGGACTTGCACAGGAAACGCGTGAAGCGAACGCGGGGCGGGTCAGAGACGCCCGTCCGCGACCCGGTCCGGATCGGCCAGGGCATGGAGCAACGAGGCGGCCGAATGGGCGAAGCGCAGGGTCACGGCCTTGCGGCGGGCGCCGGCGAGCGGATGGTGCGACGCCGCCCGGACGATCGCCGCCCCGAAGCTGTCGGCGACGATCAGCCCACGGTCCTCCGGCAGGATGTCGAAGGGCACGGTTTCCGGCACGGCGAAATAGAACCGGTCGCAGAAATCCTCGTAGTCGGGCCATTTCCGGTCGGCCCGGAAATCGGCCACGCTCGACTTGATTTCGACGATCGTGAGCGCGCCGTCGGGCGCGAGCGCGATGAGATCGGCGCGCCGGCCGTTGGCGAGGGTGAATTCCGGCAGGCTCACGTGGCCGAGCTGCGCGAACAGGCGGCGCACGCCGCGCTGGACTCCGAGAGCGATGGTGGATTGGCGTCCGTCCGTGGGCAGAACGATGGGACGGGAAACAAGGGCGGGCGAATCGGACATGGGGCCCAGGGTACGCCCTCGCGGCCGGCCTGCAACGGCCCCGTTGTCGCGCTTGCGAGGGATCTTGCGAGGGATCTCAACGACAGCCCTCGTGTCGGGTAGACTGAAGCCCTCTCGCACCCGCCAACGACGAGGCCGGACATGACACGCGACGACCCGGACGATTGGACGATCCGCGTGATGACGCGCCAGGACCTGGATCTGGCGATCGAGTGGGCGGCCGCCGAGGGCTGGAATCCGGGGCTCGGGGACGCGGAATGCTTTCACGCGGCTGACCCAGGGGGATTTCTGGTCGGCTGTCTCGGCACCGAGCCGGTCGCGTCCGTCTCGGTGGTCCGCTACGGCGGCGCGTTCGGCTTTCTCGGCCTCTATATCGTCCGGCCCGACCAGCGCGGACGGGGGTTCGGCTATCGCCTGTGGCAGGCCGGCATGGAATCTCTCGGAGACCGCATCGTGGGCCTCGACGGGGTCGTGGCCCAGCAGGACAATTACCGGCGGTCCGGCTTCGCCCTGGCTCACCGCAACATCCGCTTCGGGGGCGTCCCGCTTTTGGAGGCGCCCCGGGCCGCAGGCCTGCAGCCGGTGACCTTCGAGATCGTCGCTTCCGTCCTCGCCTACGACCAGCCGTTCTTTCCCGCGCCGCGCGAAACCTTTCTGGGCTGCTGGCTCAGGCCGGATGCGCGCAAGGCCGTCGCTCTCGTGAGGGACGGAGGCGTCGCGGGTTACGGCGTCATCCGGGCCTGTCGCAACGGCTTCAAGATCGGCCCCCTCTTTGCCAATGGCGAGCATGAGGCCGACCTGCTGTTTCAGGCGCTCGCATCGGAAGCGAAGGGCGATGCGGTGTTCCTCGACCTGCCGGAGCCGAACCCGGCCGCCCTTCGGCTCGCCACGCGCCATGGCCTGTCGCCCGTGTTCGAGACGGCCCGGATGTATCGCGGCGAAACCCCGGACCTGCCCCTGTCGCGCATCTTCGGCATCTCCACGTTCGAATTGGGGTGACGGGCCGGGTTCATCGAGGAACGGACCGAGACTTGTCTCCGTCGTCATCACCGGCCTTGGGCCGGTGATCCCGATTGCTTGAAGCGTTGAGCCTTTCCGGGTCGGGATGGCCGGGACAAGCCCGGCCATGACCGTGGCGGTGTTCATCCCAATGCAAATCGCAGCGCCCCCCAACCCCTAGTGCAGCATCAGGTGATGGGGCGACAGGTTCTCCAGCATGTCGCGCAAGTCGTCCATGTGCGGATTGATGGCGAGCGCGATCTGGAACGCCGCCCGGGCCTCGTTGAGATGCCCGTTGCGCAGGCAGATGTTGCCGAAGCCCGCGATGGCGCCGAAGTGGCGCGGCTCGAGCCGCAGGGTCTGGGCGATGTCGAGCAGGCTGTCGGCGTCGCGCTTCTCGATGGAGGCGAGCGTCGCCCGCTTGTTCCAGGCCTCCGCCCAGCCCGGATGCTGGGCGACCAGATGGTCGAGCAGGGGCCGGGCGGTCTTGAGCGACCCCGACCCCATGGCCTCGATGGCGGCCATCATGGTCTCCTCGGCGAGACGGTCCTCGTGGGATCCCCACAGGGCCCAGATCTGATCCTCGATGTCCTCGACCGGACGGGCCGGCTCCGGCAGGGCCAGCTCCTTGAACAGCCCCGTCAGGCGGCGCGGCAGGTCCGGGCTCGGGGTGCGGGTCGGAACCTCGAGGACGAGCTGGAACACCGGATCGAGCGGCAGGAGGGACGTCATGGACAGGCTCACCGATCCTCCGTGAAAGGCAGCAAGGCAGAGGAGCAAGGGGGGTGACATAGCGTGGAAGCGCGGCGCGGCGAGGGGTCGTGGCGGCAGAGTTTGAGCGCATCCCGGGCCGGCCCGGGACCCGCCGGGACGGGCGATTCCGGCGTTTTGTGCCGGAGCGCACTTTTTGACTGCAAGGCAGATCCCATTCGCCGAGAAAATGCTCTAGGGTCTCCCACCGTCACTGAAACTGATCGCCTGTTGGAGTTGTCCTTGGGAGTTGTCGTGGAGCGCGACCCGCTGCGCCTGGCGTGGAAAACATCTCCTGGTCGCCACCTGGTCGGACTGAGCCTTCTGGCGGTGGCCGGCCTCCTGATCCTTCTCGGCTTCGATCTCGTGCGCCTCGTCGTGGACCGGGCCACCGGGGGAGCGGGCGGCTGGCATGCGCCGGCCACCTTCCTGCGAATCGCCTTGAGCCCGCCGGCGGCTCTCTGGCCCGAGCCGATCGTGCTGGTCCCGGGCGTCGTGCTGGGCCCAGAGGCCTTCGCCCTGGCGTCGATTGTCGGGATCCTCCTGGTCCCCCTTCTCCTCGGCCTGATCCTGGTCGGGTTCGAATGGCTGGTGGTCGGCATCGGGCTCAGGATGCTGACCAAGACCCAGTCGGCCGCTCTCGACGTCATCCTGAAGGTGCCCACGGCTTCCCACGACGAGATCGCCATGGTGACGGCCCTGGCCGGCCGAGGCCTCGCCCGCGAAAGCGGCGTGCTGGGATCCAGCCTCCTCATGCCGGTGAAGCTCGGCGGGATGATCGGGCTCGCCTGCGCGTACGTGTTCGTCATGGACTGGCGTCTCGGCGCCGCCCTGGCGCTGGTGTTGGTGCTGGGCGCCGTGGTGAGCGCCCGCCGCTCCCTCCTGCGGTTCGACGCCACCGCCGCCCGCCACCAGGAGGGCGACGAGGCCGAGGGCGTGTTCGCGGAGCTGGAGCACCGCATTCCGGCCCTGCGCGCGCACGGCACGGCCCCCTACGAGCGCGACCGGGTGCGGGAGGCGCTGGTCGTGAGCCATCGGCCGGTGATGAAGCGGGAATACCGCCTGGCCCTCGCGGAAGCGGGCTCCGCGGCCGTACTCATGATCGCCCCCCTGTCGGTTCTGACCCTGGGGGCCTGGTTCTCGCAGGTTCGTCCCGTGTCGGCCGGGACGGTGGCGGCCTGCGTGCTCGCGGCGGCGCTCGCCGCCTACGGCACCCGGGAGGTGGTCCAGTGGCACCGGCTCGCCCTGAGGGCGAGGGCGCTGCTCATCGATCTGGGCCGGGGGCTCGGGCCGCTGAAGCTGCGCGCCGCCCTGAAGGGCAAGGCCGGCCTGCCCGACAGCGGCGCCCTCGTGGCCCAGGGCGTCTCGGCCTACGACCCGGCGAGCGGGGCGCGGGTGACCTCTGTCAACCTGAACCTCGCCTTCCCGTCCCATGTGGCCCTGGTCGGCGACGGGGATGCGGGCCCGCGGCTCCTGGCGGCCCTCATGAGCGGCCAGATCCCTCCGTCGATGGGCCGCCTGACCTATGGGGGCATCGACCTGTCTGCGGCCGATCCGGTGGAGCGCAGCCGGCGCATCGCCTTTGCGGGCAGCACCGTGCTGATCGAAGGCAGCCTCAAGGACAACCTGCTCTACGGCGCCGCCGCGCCGGCGGGCGAACTCGATCATCGCCTGTCGGAGGCCATCGCGGTCGCCGGCCTCGACCGTCTGACCCATGCCCGCGGCCTGTCCGGAACCATCGATCCGGACCGGGAGCCGAAACTCGCCGCCGCCATCGTGGACGCCCGGCGCGCCGTGCAGGCGGCGCTCGCCGCCGAGCAGCTCGACCGCTTCGTCGATCCCTTCAGCGCCACCCGCTACAACCGCTATGCCACGATCGGCGAGAACCTCCTGTTCGGAAAGCCGATCGGCGATTCCTTCCAGGAGGATCGCCTGGCGAGCCATCCTTTCGTGCGGGCGATCCTGGAAGCCAACGAGCTTACCAAGCCGCTCGCCCGGATGGGGCTTTCCATCGCCACGAGCATGATCGAGATCTTCTCCGACATCCCGGATGGATCCCCGCTCTTCGAGCGCTTCTCGTTCTTCTCGGCGGCGGACCGTCCGTACTTCCAGGATCTCGTCGACCGCAGGAACGAGCAGCGGCGCAGCGACCAGACCTCCCGGGACCGGGAGCGCCTGATCGGTCTCGCCCTGCGCTACAACGAGAGCCGGCATCGCCTGGGACTGCTCGAAGGTGGCCTGGAGGCGCAGATCCTCGTCGCCCGGACCGATTTCGCCCGCATGCTGCCGGTGAGCCTGAAATCCTCGATCGAGTTCTACGACGAGGAGCGCTTCTGCGCGGCCGCCAGCATCCAGGACAACCTGCTCTTCGGACGCATCGCGGCCGATCAGGCCGGCGCTCTCGCGTCGGTCCAGGAGGTGACGCGCCGCATCCTGACGCAACGGGGCCTCGACGGGGAGGTCTCGCGCATCGGGCTCGACACGCCGATCGACCCCCAGGGCGACGATCTCAGCCTGAGCGAGGCGGCGGCCATCGACCTGGTGCGCGGCCTCGTGCGCCGGCCGAGCATCCTGGTGGTGCAGCGGGCGCTCGACGGCCTGCCCGGACCGGCCGCCGACCGGCTCGTCGCGTCCCTGCGCCGCGCCCTCGTGGGGCGGGGGCTAATCCTCGTGACGCCGTCGATTTCACCGGCCATGGATCAACCGCCCTTCGACGCGGTTATCCATTTCGAACGGGGCGAGCCGGTGATGGATCGCCGCACCAGATCCCTGGAGGCGCTGAGTGCGTGATACAATATTTACCTTGACCTGCCGACCCGCTCGTGGGCAGCTTATCGATGTGCGCCAGCGCACATAAGCAGGGTTTTCGATTGGCCATGATCCTGAAATGATAAGGCGTGTTGCATCCTCTGACGCGTTGCGGGTCCGGTTCTGGGGCATACGCGGCTCCACCTGCGCCTCCGGTCCCCAATTCGTCGAGTTCGGTTCGCACACCCCCTGCATCGAGGTCCGCTGCGGCGAGCGCCTGTTCATCCTCGACGCGGGAACCGGCCTATCCGCCTTCGGCAGCGAGCTCGGCGCCTCCGCGCCCGACAAGATCGACATCCTCCTCAGCCACCTTCATCTCGATCACATCAGCGGCCTGCCCTTCTTCAAGCCCGCTCTTCTCGCCAAGGAGCGGGTGATCCGCACCTATTGCGGGAACCTGGACGGCGAGAGCGCCATGGAGCCTCTGAATCGCATCTTCGCCCCGCCGCTGTTCCCCGTCCGCCTCGGCCAGCTGCCCGCCCGCTTCGAGCATCACGGCTTCAAGGCGGGCGAGCCTCTCATCTTGGACGACGGCGCCCGGATCGAAACCCATCTCCTCAACCATCCCGGCGGCGCCACGGGCTTTCGCATCAGCCATCGGGGCCGCAGCGTCTGCTACATCAGCGACGTGGAGCACAGCGACGCCTGGCCCGATCCGGGCCTCAAGCATTTCGTGCGCGACGCCGACCTGATGATCTTCGACGGCATGTTCTCCGACGCCGAGTATTCCTACTGCCGCGGCTGGGGCCATTCCACGTGGCAGAAGGGCGTGGAACTGGCGCAGAGCGCCGGCGTGAAGGCCCTGGCGATCTTCCATCTCTATCCCGGCCACGACGACGGCTTCCTGAAAGCCGCCGAAGCCGAGATGCAGGTCGTCATGCCCACGGCCTTCATGGCCCGCGAGCGCCAGTCCTTTATCTTCGAGCCCGTGGAAGACAACCTGGACATGAACTGTTCCGAGCCTGCCCTCGCGCAGGCCGGCGGAGGTTGATGGCCCAAGGCCTGAAACGCACCTGACGCGAGCAGCGTGAGCCGACGGAAGCGTCAGCGCGCAACAGAAAAACCGTCACCGCAAGACCACACCTCCCAGAAATGAGCCATCTTGCCGACACCCTGAGACGCCGGGCCGCCCCGTGTGAGCCGCTCCGGCATTCCTATTGTAGGAAAAAGTGTTAATCACGGTTAACTTCCTTTACGGAAGTTCGTGCGAAACAGACCTGCCCGGCTCGCTTCCGCAAGCACAAGCCAGAACAGGCCAGAGGGGAAGTGGGGCGAGAGATGGCAAACGGCACCCTGAATTTCAGCAGCAACGATCCTGCCCATTGGTCCGATGGCGTTGCCGAGGATGGCGAGGGAGGAGCGATCAATCTATTCGGGGCCAATATCCAAATCGGCCTGCTCGCAAATCCTTACGGCACCTCCCTGGGCGTCCCGATCGAATGGTACGACAGTGCCAATCTGGCGACCGGAACGGGTTTCACGGGTCTGACCACGTTCTACTATCCAGGATACGGAACGGAAACGGATCCCGGATGGGCGGGCTTCGTGATCAAGAGCGCCAACGGATCGGAATTTCAGATCGATCAGTTCCGATGGTACGACTGGGGTGGATGGACCGGCGAAATCGTCAATGTGGTCGGCTACAAGGACGGGCAGCAAGTCGCTTCGTCCAGCTTCACGTCGAACGATGATGACTTCATCGTGACCTTCACCTTCGACGCAAGCTTCGACAGGGTCGACGAAGTTCGGATCACCTATGCGGACGGCGGCGGATGGGCGGCGATCAACAACATCCAGCTTACCGTCCCGCCGGCGGTGATCGCGGTGACGTCGCCCTCCGCAAACCGCTCCTATCAAGCCGGAGAGGTCATCACCATCAGCGTCGAGTTCGACAGCGCGGTCAACGTTGCAAGCGGCATCCCGACACTGCTGCTCGAGACGGGCATGGTCGACCGGTATGCCGTCTACACCGGAGGCAGCGGCACGAGCACGCTGACCTTCGCGTACACGGTCCAGGCCGGCGACGGCAGCGCCGATCTCGACTATGCCGGCACCGCCGCCCTGACCCTCAACGGCGCCACCATCAAGGCCGTCGCCGACGGCCTTGATGCCTCGGTGGCTCTGCCCACCCCGGGCAGCCTCGCCTCGCTCGGTGCGAACAAGGCCATTGTCATCGACGCCGTGGCGCCCACGCTGGCGATCACCAGCTCCAAGTCGACCCTGCACAGCGGTGAGTCCGCGACGATCACCTTCACCTTCAGCGAGGACCCGGGTTCGAGCTTCACCGCAGCGGACGTCGCAGTCAGCGGCGGCACCCTGGGGCCGATCAGCGGCAGCGGCGTGACGCGCACCGCGACCTTCACGCCGAGCCTCGGCACCGATAACGGCACGGCCAGGATCACCGTCGCGGCCGGATCGTACGCGGATGCGGCCGGCAATGCCGGCGGTGCCGGCGTCACTCCGGCGATCACGTTCGACACCAGGGTGCCGGATGCGCCTTCCGCCCCGGAGCTCTCCGCTGCCAGCGACAGCGGCAGCTCGTTCACCGACAGCATCACCAGCGTCACGCTGCCGACCTTCAGGGGCAGCGCGGAGCCCGGCGCCACCGTCAAGGTGTATGACGGCGGCACCCTCATCGCGACCACCAGCGCCGCCGGCAACGGCAGCTGGTCGGCGGCCAGCAATGTCGCCCTGCCGGAGGGCGTCCACACGATCACCGTCACGGCCACGGATGCGGCCGGCAACGTGAGCACCGCCTCCGGCCCGCTGAACATGACCGTCGACTTCACGCCGCCGAGCCCCCCCGCCACCCTGGATCTGGCCACCGCCAGCGACAACGGCAGCTCGAACAGCGACAACGTCACCGGCGTGACGCGACCGACCTTCACCGGCACGGCGGAAGCCGGCGCCACGATCATCCTCTACGACGGCTTGGAGGAAATTGGCCGCGCGACGGCGACCAACGGCACGTGGAGCATCGCGCTCGATACGCCCCTGACCCAAGGCAACCACAGCATCACGGCCAGGGCGACTGACTTGGCCGGAAACACGAGCGCCGCCTCCACGGCTCTGACGGTGCAGATCATCACCGCCGGACCGGCCACGGCCGTCTCCAGCATGGCGCTGTCGTCCGATTCCGGTCTCGGCGGCGACTTCATCACCAATGTGAGTTCGCAGGTTATCTCCGGCACCCTGAGCAGCCTGCTGGCCGTCGGCGAACGCGTCCAGGTGTCGCTCGACGGGGGTGAGAGCTGGCAGGACGCGATCAGCACCGCGGGGAGTGCTGTCTGGTCGCACATCGCCTCCCTCACCGAGGGGACACACGAGATTTGGGTGAGGGTGATCGACGCGGTCGACAATTCCGGGCCAATCCGCGATCAGGTCTACACGCTGGACACGGTCGCGCCCGGCGTGACCATCACCAGCGACGTCTCGCAGCTGAAGGCCGGCGAGACCGCGACGATCACCTTCACGTTCAGCCAGGACCCGGGCTCGAGCTTCAGCTGGGACGGCAGCGCCGGCAGCCTCGCCGTCAGCGGCGGCACCCTGTCGGCGATCAGCGGTACAGGCCTGACCCGCACCGCCGTCTTCACGCCGAGCGCGAACGTCGACGGCGGCAGCGCCAGCATCACCGTCGCTGCGGGCTCGTACCATGATGCGGCCGGCAATGCCGGGACGGCCGGCACCACACCCCCGCTCGGCTACGACACGGTGGCGCCGGGCGCCCCCTCTGCACCGGTGCTGGCCTCCGGGAGCGACAGCGGCCATTCCAGCTCCGACAACCTGACAAACCACCCTGCGCTGATCCTGACCGGCAGCGGGGAAACCGGCACGGTCATCCGGCTCTACGACAGCGATGGGATTACGGTGATCGGAACGGGAACGGTGACCGGGGGCGTCTGGTCGATCACCACATCGCCGCTGTCGGCGGGCCGTCATGCGCTCACCGCGAGAGCCGTCGATGCCGCGGGCAATCTGTCAGCCGTCTCCGCAGGACTGGCCGTCACCATCGACGACACGGCCCCGACCCTGGTGCATTCCGACCCCGCGGACGATGCCGCTCAAGTGGGGGTGTCGGACGACCTGGTGCTGACCTTCTCGGAAGCGATCGTGATCGGCGCCGGCACGATTGAGCTGCATGCGAGAAGTGGCGCGCTCGTCGAGAGCTTCGACGTGGCCACGAGCAGCCGCATCAGCATGGCCGGCAACCGGCTCACGATCGATCCCACCGGTCCGCTCGAGAGCGGCGCCGGCTATTACCTCACCCTGTCGGCCGGCGCACTCAGGGATGCGTCGGGGAACGACTTCGCAGGCATTGCCGATGCTGCGACCTTCAACTTCACGACGATCGGCACGGTCGAAAAGGATCCTGTCGTGACGCCCAACACCGGCGGCGGCGTCGACATCGCGATCACGGATCCGTTCCAGCTCACCGCGGCTCTCGGCACGGGCGGGGTGGATCACGTGTTCTATGCCGGGTCGGGCACGGTGGTCCTGCCGGACAACATCGAGAACATCACCCTGCGGGGCAGCGCCAGCGTCATGGGCAACGGGCTCGACAATGACATGCGCAGCGGCGCGGGCGAGAACGTGCTGCGTGGCAAGGACGGCAACGACACGCTCCACGGCTATCATGGCAGCGACTCGATCTATGGCGGCTCGGGACACGACACCATGTCGGGCGGCTCAAGCCAGGATTGGGTGTCTGGCGGCTCGGGCAACGACACGGTCAATGGCGGTTCGGGCCATGACCGAGTGTATGGCGATTCCGGTCGGGACACAGTCTATGGCGGCACGGGCAACGATACGGTCAGCGGCGGCGCCGGCAACGACACCCTCTACGGCAATGCGGGCCGGGACGTGTTCGTGTTCGACACCCGTCTCAACAGGAGCAGCAACGTCGATACGATCAAGGACTTCAATGTTGCGAACGACAGCCTCTGGCTCGACAACGCGGTCTTCACCAAGCTGGGAAGCGGCACCCTGACCAAGCCAGGCGCGCTCTCGAGCGGGTTCTTCGTGGTCGGCTCCCGGGCGCTCGACGGAGACGATTACCTGATCTACGACCGGGCCACCGGGGTGCTCAGCTACGATGCGGACGGGTCCGGAGCCACGGCGGCTGTGGTCTTCGCCCGGCTCGGCAAGGGTCTCGCCCTCACCCACAAGGATTTCTTTGTCGTGTGACGGTTGCCCTTGGGCAACCGGAGGTCCTGAGCAGCGATCCCGAAGGGAGACCCTTTCGGGGACCCACCCTCGGCCGGCGCATCCTCCGGAAAACCGGGTCCACTTTTCCGTACGATGCGCTAAGGTGCCTGCCCGTTCATCAGACAGGCCTTTCATGTCAGCTCCCATCCTCGTCACCGGTGCGGCCGGCTTCATCGGTTTTCACGTGGTGCAGCGGCTCCTGGCCGATGGCCATCAGGTGGTCGGCGTCGACAGCTTCACGCCCTATTACGACGTGAGTCTGAAGGAGGCCCGCTTCGGGAACCTGACGCCGCACAACACCTTTCTGGGCGAGCGCCTGGACCTGTCCGACGTACAGGCGACCCGCGATCTGTTTCACCATCACCGCTTCGAGAAAGTGATCCACCTCGCGGCGCAGCCGGGGGTGCGCTTCGTCGATCCCCAGCCCTACGCCGCGTCGAACCTGATGGGTTTCATGAACATGCTGGAAGCCTGCCGGCACGGGCAGGTGGAGCACCTCGTCTACGCGTCGTCGAGTTCGGTCTACGGGGCCAACCGCAAGCTGCCCTTCTCCGAGCACGACGGCACCGACCATCCGATCAGCCTCTACGCGGCCACCAAGAAGGCGAACGAGATGATGGCGCATTCCTATGCGTCCCTGTTCGGTCTGCCCGCGACGGGCCTGCGCTTCTTCACGGTCTACGGTCCCTGGGGCCGGCCCGACATGGCGGTCTACAAGTTCACCCATGCCATTGCCGAGGGCCGTAGGATCGAGGTGGCGAATGCCGGCAAGGTCTGGCGCGACTTCACCTACGTGGACGACATCGTGGAAGGGGTCGTCCGGCTGGTGGACCGGGTCCCGGCGCCCGATCCCGCCTGGAACGCCGAGCATCCCGACCCGGCCATCAGCCCGGCCCCGCACCGGATCTACAATATCGGCAACGACAATCCCGAAGAGGTGAACGACCTCGTGGCCCTGATCGAGGACGCTTTGGGCAAGAAGGCCAACCGGGTCGACGTGCCGCTGCCCCCCGGCGACGTGCTGGAGACCCGCGCCGACGTGACGGACCTGCGGCGCGACGTGGGCTTCGCACCCTCGACGTCGCTGAAGGAGGGCATCAGGCGCTTCGTCGGATGGTATCGGGACTATCACAAGGCCTGAGATGATCGTCGTATTCGCTCTTGTATCGTCGGCGGTTCTCTCGGCCCTTCTCATCCTCGTCCTGAAGCCCCTGCTGATCCGCTACGCGCTGGCGCGACCGAATGCGCGCTCGAGCCACAAGACGCCGACGCCGCAAGGGGGAGGCCTTGCGGTTCTGGCCGCGACTCTGGCCGTTGCAGGGCTCTCGGCGGTCTGGCTCGTGCTGCCGGTCCCGTCCCTGTTGATCGTCGCGGCCGCCGCCGTCGCCTTCGCGGTCCTGGGCACGGCCGACGACATCCGGCCGCTGCCCGCCTGGATCCGGCTCGTCATGCAGTTCGTCGTCGTGACCGCGGTCGTTCTTGCATCCTGGACGAGACTCCTGCCGGATTCCATTCCCCTGGCTGCGGAGCGGATCCTCCTCGTCGTCGCCGGCGTATGGTTCGTCAATCTCGTCAACTTCATGGACGGGCTGGACTGGATTACCGTGGCCGAGATGGTTCCGATCACCGCCTTCGTGGCGGGCCTGGGTCTCATCGGCGTCATGCCGCTGTGGATCGCCGTGCTCGCCGCAGCGTTATGCGGCGCCCTTCTCGGCTTCGCCCCCTTCAACAGGCCCGTCGCCAGGCTCTTCCTGGGGGATGTGGGGTCCCTGTCGATCGGGCTTCTCGTCGGCTGGATGCTGCTGCAGCTCGCCGGAACCGGCGCCCTCGCGGCCGCGATCCTGCTGCCGCTCTACTACCTGATGGATGCGACCATCACCCTGCTGCGCCGCCTCGCCCGGGGCGAGAAGGTCTGGGAGGCGCATCGCAGCCATTTCTACCAGAAGGCCACCGACAACGGCGTCTCGGTGCTCGCAGTCGATGCGCATGTGTTCGTCCTCAACCTTGTCCTGGCCGCTCTCGCCGCTATGACCCTTGTCTGGCCCTCGGGCGCCGTGCAGGTTGCGGCGCTCGCCCTCGGGGTCGTTCTCGTCGGCCTGGTTCTCAGGCGTTTCTCTCGACCCGGATTGGAGGTTTCCCGATGAATGCACCCCTGATTGCCCTGACCGGCGCCACGGGTTTCATCGGACGACATCTCCTGAACGAGCTGCCCAGGCGGGGATACCGGGTGCGGGTCCTGCTGCGCCGCCCGTCCGAGGTGCCGGCCGGGGCGTCGAGCGCGGTCATCGGCGACATCGCCTCCCCGCACAACATGGCGGCCGCCCTGCGCGACGTGGACATCGTGATCCATTCGGCCGGCCTGGCACATGCCATGTCCGGGCGGCCGGAGGACGATTACCGGACCATCAACACGGACGCGACCGTCAGGCTCGCCCAAGCGGCCGAGCGGGCCGGCGTGAAACGATTCGTCTTCCTGTCGTCGATCCGCGCCCAGACCGGGCCCGTGGCCGACGGGGTGGTCACCGAAGACCGGGAGCCGCAGCCGACCGACCCTTACGGCCGTTCGAAGCTCGAGGCGGAGCGGGGCCTTGGCGCCCTCGGGCTCGATTGGACGGCCCTTCGTCCCGTGCTCGTCTACGGCCCCGGCGTGAAAGGCAACATGGCGGCTCTCCTGAGCCTGGCGCAATCGCCCTGGCCCCTGCCGCTCGGCGGATTGACCGCCCGGCGCTCACTCCTGTCCCTCGACAACCTGGCGGCCGCCGTGGACACGGTCGCGCGCGCGCCCGGTCCCCTGAGGCGCCCCTTCATCGTGGCCGATCCGGACCCGGTCACGATCCCCGAGATGGTCACGGCTCTGCGCAAGGGACTGGGCCGCGGGCCGGGATTGGTCCCGGTGCCGTCGTTTCTGCTCAGGGGAGCCGCCGCCCTGGCCGGCCAGCGCGAGGCCTACGAGCGGCTGGCAGGCTCGCTGGTCGCGAGCCCGCAAGCCCTGAGGGATCTGGGATGGCAGCCGGTCAGTTCGACGCGAGACGCGCTTGCGGAGCTGGCACGGCGGGCGGGGGCGCCGGCTTCCGGCGCTTGAACTCCGGAATCGCTTCCTCGAACACATGCTCGGCCAGGGCGCGGTCGCCGCTTGCGAGGGCGCGGCTCAGGATCTGCAGCCATTGGTCGACCCGGTCGCGGTCGGCGAAGATGGGCTTGGCCGCCATGACGCCGTCGATGCCGATTTCCGTGCGCGGCTCCTCGCGGGCGAAGAGGATCTCGTGCAGCCGCTCGCCCGGGCGCGTGCCCGTGACGGCGATCTCGATATCCTCGCCCGGCTCGTAGCCGGCGAGCCGGATCATGCGCTCGGCCAGGTCGTAGATCCGCACCGGCTGGCCCATCTTGAGCACATAGACCGAGGCGCGCTCGTCCCCGTTGGTGCGCTCCGTCAGCGCGCGGCTCTCCTCCGCGTGGGACGCCGAGGTGAGCACCAGGTCGGCGGCCTCGCGGGTTGTCATGAAGTAACGCACCATGTCGGGATGGGTGACGGTGATCGGCCCGCCGCGGGCGATCTGCGCCTTGAACTTGGGCACCACCGACCCGACCGAGCCGAGCACGTTGCCGAACCGGACGGCGATGATCCGGGTGGCGCCGTTGCGGCCCATGAACTCGGCATCCAGCGCCTGCCCGTACATCTCGGCGAAGCGCTTGGTGGCGCCGAGCATCGAGACCGGATCGATGGCCTTGTCGGTGGAGATCATCACGATGGTGTCGGCCCCGGCCTCCACGGCCGCGTCGGCCACGTTCACGGAGCCGAACACGTTGGTCTTGATGCCTTCCGTCCAGTTCTTCTCGAGATAGGGAACGTGCTTGAGGGCCGCCGCGTGGAAGACCACCTCGGGACTGAACGCGTTCATCACCTCGCGCACCCGGGACCGGTCGCGGACGTCGGCGATGACACCGTCCACACGGGTGTCGCTCGAGAGCAGCGTCGGGTTTTCCAGGATGTGGTGCAGGGAGGGCTCGGAGCTTTCGAGGACCAGGAGGTCGCTCGCCCCGAAGGCGACGACGCGGGTGCAGATCTCCGACCCGATGGAGCCGCCGCCGCCGGTCACGAGCACGCGCTTGCCGCGAATGAAATGTTCGAGCCGCTTGCGGTCGATCTGCACGGTCGGACGCAGGAGCAGATCCTCGATCTCGAGCGGGGCGAGCTCGGCATCGCGCATCCCCTCTCCCAGGCTCGTGACCCGCACCAGCGGCAGGCCGAGGCGGCGGGCGCGGGCGAGCAGCATGTCCGGGTTGGCCTCGGGCGTCAGGGCGCTCGGGGTCGCCAGCAGGCGGCGGATGGGCGTTCCCCGCTCTTGGAAATCCTGGATGACCTGGTCGAGATCCGCGAATGTGCCCAGAACGGGCACGCCGCGCATGGATTGCCCGAGATCGTCCCTGCGCCAGGACAAAATGCCTTTCGGCTGGGTCTTCTTGACGGTGCCGGCCTCGATGGCCCGCAGGACCACCTCGGCGTCGCTGCCGCGCCCGAGCAGCAGGGTCGGGGTGCTGGCATCGCGCTCGAGGGTGTGGCGCGAGCGGGCATATTTCAGATAGCGGAAGGCCAGCCGCGGGCCACCCAGGAGGAACATCTGGATCAGCCAGTAGAGGGCGATCGTGACCTTGCCGAAGAAGAAGGTGCCCCGCAGCTGCGGCGAGACCAGAATGTAGTCGACCATCAGCAGGGTCACGGCCAGGATGGTCGCAGCCCGGAAGATGTTGAAGAGATCCGGCAGGGACGCGAAACGCCACTTGGACCGATAGAGCTGGGAAAACCCGTAGACCACCCCCGCGAAGGCGATGAAGGGCGGCAGGAAGAGCGGCAGATGGACCAGGCGGTCGGACAGGAGAGAGCCTTCGAAGCGCACGTAGAAGGTCGCGAGGACGGCGATACCCGTCATCACGAGATCATGCACGATGATAATCGCTTTCTTGAGACCCTGCCGATTCATAGCCCTGCCATACCCTCGAGCATCAGACCCAAAAGTGGACTTGCCCGTCCGGGATCCATCCGATGCCCCCTCTCTCGAAGCAGCGCATCGGCGATGCGGACCCGAAGGGCCACGTGAGTGAAAACCGGATCCACTGTTCCGCACGATGCGATCGTCTCGGGGTATCGGATGGGCTCACCCCTTTGTCAATGTAAGACAGTCACCGACGGCAGGGGCAAATCGGCCGGCCTCAGGTGTCCGGAAGCGGGCTCTCCGCCACCACCAGGAGACCGCCCGCCTGCGCCAGGACCTGCGCCCGGACGGAGAAGACCGCCGCGAGCCGCTCGCCGGTCAGAACCGCTCCGGGCGGCCCGAAGGCTTCGGTTTTCCCCTGATGGAGCAGCAGGATGTCGTCGGCGAAGCGGGCCGCGAGCGTCAGGTCGTGCATGATGGCGACCACGGTCGCGCCGGCTCGGGCATGCGCTTTCAGGACCTCGAGAACCACGAGCTGGTGGCGCGGATCGAGCGCCGCAATGGGCTCGTCGACCAGCAGAACCGGCGCCTGCGTCGCGAGAGCGCGGGCCAGAAGCGCGCGGGCCCTCTCGCCACCGGACAGGGCCGTGGCGGGCCTGTCCGCGAAGCCCTGCAGGCCTACCGCCCGGAGCGCCGAGGCGACGGCTTCGCGGCCGGCCGGCGACAACCGGTCGGGTTTCTCCCCATGGGGCAGGCGGCCGAGCGCCACGACGCCGGCCACCGGCAGAGGCCAGGCCACGAAACCGCCCTGGGGCAGATAGGCGATCGCGCGGGCCCGGTCGGAGGCGTGCATCCGCCTGAGGAGACGCCATCGAGCACGACATCGCCCTCGGCCGGTCCGGTCAGCCCGGCAAGGGCCCGCAGCAGGGTCGTCTTGCCGGCCCCGTTGGGCCCGACGATCACCGTGAGGCGTCCCGGCGCCGGGGACAGGTCGATCCGGTCGAGGGCCCGGCGGGCTGCCAGATCGACCGACAGGGAGCGGGCCTCGAGCCGTCTCATGCGGGCGTCTCCACCAGGTCGGCCCTCCGCCGGGCGATCACCCAGAGGAAGAACGGCACGCCGAGCAGGGCCGTGAGCACCCCGATCTTCACCTCGGCCGCGGAGGGAACGAGGCGCACGGCGATGTCGGCGGCGAGCAGCAGGCCCGCACCGGCGAGGCCGGCCGGAACGAGGGTGCGGGCCGGATCGTAGCCCACGAAGGGACGCACGAGATGGGGCACGACCAGGCCGACGAAGCCGATGGAGCCGGCCACCGCCACCGAGGCGCCCGTGCCGACGGCCGCGCCCGCCACGATGAGGCCACGCAGGAGCGGCACGCCGATCCCGAGGCTGCGCGCCGTCTCCTCGCCCAGCGCGAGCGCCCGCAGGCCGGGCGCCGCCGACAGGATCAGGCCCGAGGCCAGGACGATGAAGGGGGCGGCCAGGAGCACGTGGACCATCGACCGGTCCTCGAAGGAGCCCAGGAGCCAGAACACGATCTCCGTCACGGCGAAGGGATTGGGCGAGAGGCTGATGGCGAGCGACGTGCCCGCTCCGGCGAGCGACCCGACGGCGAGCCCCGCCAGGACCAGCACCACGATGGTGGCGCCCCGTCCGGCCACCGCCACGACGAGGCCGACGGCCAGGAGGGCGCCTGCGATCGCCGCGAAGGGGAGGGCCCAGGACAGGCTGCCGACGAGCCCGGAATAGATCACCAGCACGGCCCCGAAGGCCGCCGCCTGCGGGGCGCCGAACACCGCCGTGTCGGCGAGCGGGTTGCGCAGCAGCCCCTGCAGGCCCGCTCCCGACAGGCCGAGGATCCAGCCGACCAGCCCGGCCAGGACCGTGCGCGGCAGGCGGATCTCCCGCACCACGATGCTGGCCGCACCCTGGTCCGACACGAGGGCCTTCAGCACCGTAGGCACGGTGATCGGCGCCGGCCCGGTGGCCAGGGAGACGAGGCTCAGCGCCCCGACCAGGACGGTCAGGCCGGGGACGAGGGATGACCGGAAGAGGGACATGGATGGCGTTTCGTTGTTCCCTGCGGATAGAGCACGAAACGCACGCGTGAGGAACAGGCCTCGTACATGCCTCCTCGGCGCCACAGCGCGGCCTTTAGATCCTGTCCGGTGCCGCGCCTCTCTTCCCCTCCCCTCCCTTGCAAGGCAATCGGCGTTCCCTCAGCCCGCCCTGGTACCCTCCTCGTCATGGCCGGGCTTGTCCCGGCCATCCCGATCAGGAAGGCGTCGCGCTGAAGAGTGTCGCGATCACCGGCACAAGACCGGTGGTGACGGGGAGAGAGCGGCAAGGTCGCTCCCGGCAAGGTCGCTCCCGAACGGTGCAGGTCCTGCGAGAATGCCGGTTCGATTGTCCCCCGCTCCGTGATAGGAAGCACCTCGACGCCACGACGATCCATCCAGACTGAGAGAGCGGCATGAACCGACTGTTCGCCAACCTGCCCACTACCGTGTTCGAAGTCATGTCGAGCCTCGCCCGCGAGACCGGGGCGATCAATCTCGGCCAGGGCTTTCCGGACGATCCCGGCCCCGAGGACGTGCGGCGGGCGGCGGCGGACGCGGTGCTCAACGGCTACAATCAGTATCCCTCGATGATGGGCATCCCCGAGTTGCGCTCGGGCATCGCGGCTCATTACAAGCACTGGCAGGGCCTCGACCTCGATGCCGGCACCGAGGTGATGGTGACCTCCGGGGCCACGGAAGCCCTCGCGGGCGCGATCCTCGGCATCGTGGAGCCGGGCGACGAGGTGGTGCTGTTCGAGCCCATGTACGACGCCTATCTGCCGCTCGTGCGGCTCGCCGGCGGCGTGCCGAAATTCGTCACCCTGCAGCCGCCCCATTTCCGCCTGACGGAAGAGGCGCTGGCGAAGGCCTTCTCGCCCAAGACCAAGGCGGTGGTGTTCAACAACCCCCTCAACCCGACCGCCACCGTGTTCCCGGACGAGGATCTGGCGCTTCTCGCCGAGTTCTGCCGGAAATTCGACGCCATCGCGATCTCGGACGAGGTGTGGGAGCATGTGATCTTCGACGGCCGGAAGCACCGGTCGGTGCTGGGCCTCGAGGGCATGCGCGAGCGCTCGGTGAAGATCGGCTCGGCGGGCAAGATCTTCAGCCTCACGGGCTGGAAGGTGGGCTTCGTCTGCGCGGCCCCGCCCATCATGAAGGTGCTGGCGAAATCCCACCAGTTCCTCGCCTTCACGACGGCCCCGAACCTGCAGGCCGCCGTGGCCTACGGGCTCGCCAAGGACGATGCCTATTTCGACGGCATGCGGAAAAACTTCGCCCGCAGCCGCGACCGCTTCACCGACGGGCTGCGGACCCTCGGCTTCGACGTGATCCCGAGCCAGGGCACCTATTTCGTCAACATCGACATCGCGGCCCTGGGCGAACCCGACGACGTCGCCTTCTGCCGCCGCCTGGTCACGGAGCACGGGGTCGCGGCGATTCCGGTCTCGGCCTTCTATGCGGAGGGCGCGGTGAAGACCGTGGTGCGCTTCTGCTTCGCCAAGAAGGACGCGACCCTCGATGCCGGGCTGGAGCGGCTGGCGAAGGCGATCCGGCGGGCCGCCTGACGCCCGCCGCCAAGGCCTCGCCTTGGACATTGTTTCTTGGCCCGGAATTTCCTAGCCTGCCCCGTTGTCACCTGTCTTGAGGAGTGCCGCCCTAAATGTTCCGTCTTCTCGCCTCGGTTGCTCTGACCCTCGGTCTCGTCACCGCCGCCGCCGCTCAGGAGCGTGTGGTCAACGTCTATAACTGGTCCGACTACGTGGACCCGAAGGCGCTCGACGAGTTCACGAAGCAGACCGGCATCAAGGTGGTCTACGACACCTACGACAACAACGAGATCGTCGAGACCAAGCTGCTCGCCGGCAAATCCGGCTACGACATCGTCGTGCCCTCGGGGCCCTTCGTGCAGCGCCTGATCGGCGCCAAGGTGTTCCAGAAGCTCGACAAGGCGAAGCTGCCGAACCTCGCCAATCAATGGCCCGAGGTGACGCAGCGTCTCGCCGTGTTCGATCCGGGCAACCAATATGCCGTGAACTACATGTGGGGCACCACCGGCATCGGCATCAACGTCAAGAAGGTGAAGGAAATCCTCGGCGACATGCCGCTCAACACCTGGGACCTGGTGATGAAGCCGGAGATCTCCTCCAGGCTGAAGGCCTGCGGCATCTACATGCTCGACAGCCCCGAGGATCTCTTCCCCGGCGTCATGGCGTATCTCGGGCTCAATCCGGATTCGAAGCGCCTGGAGGATCTGAACAAGGCGGGCGACGCCCTGTTCCGCATCCGCAGCAACATCCAGAAGTTCCATTCCTCCGAATACATCAACGCGCTTGCCAACGGCGACATCTGCGTGGCGGTGGGCTATTCGGGCGACATGATCCAGGCCAAGAACCGCGCCGAGGAAGCCAAGAACGGCGTCGAGGTCGGCTACGTCATCCCGCGCGAGGGCGCGCTGATGTGGTTCGACAGCTTCGTGATCCCGGCGGATTCCAAGAACGTCGCGGAGGCGCACGAGTTCATCAACTTCATGATGAAGCCGGAGATCGCCGCCAGGAACGCGAACTTCGTGTCCTACGCGTCGGGCAATCTCGCGGCCAAGCAGTTCATCGACAAGGCGATCCTCGACAATCCCGGCATCTACCCGGATGACGCGACCATGAAGCGCCTGTTCACCAACACGGCCTATGACGAGCGCTCCCAGCGCACCGTCACGCGGCTCTGGACCCGGGTGAAGACCGGGCGTTAATCCGCCGCTCAGGTTCGCCCGGGCATTGTCCTCGGGCCCCGAAGCCTCGCCCATGGGCGAGGCTTTTTTGATGAAGGACCGTTCCCGATGCGCCTTGCCGTTGCCGCCGCCCTCGCAGCCCTGAGCCTCGCCGCTCCGGCGCTCGCCCAGGCTCCCACCCCGCGCCAGCCCACGATCAGCGTGATGGGAACCGGCGAGGCGGAGCTGAAGCCGGACTTCGCCCGCATCCATGTGACGGTCGCCACGCAGGCCGACACGGTCGCGCAGGCGAGCGCCGCCAACAACACGGCCACGGAGCGGGTGCTCGCCCGCATCCAGAGCCTCGGCGTCAGGCGGGAGGACATCCGGACGGTCAATTTCCAGGTCTTCCAGACGCCGCCGCAGCTCGGACCGGACGGCAAGGAGCTGAAGACCCCGAAATTCTCCGCCAACCACCAGCTGCGGATCACCACCCGCGACCTCGACGGCGTCGGGCGCCTCGCCGGCGAGATCCTGGCGAGCGGCGACATGACCTTCCAGTCGGTCGCCTTCGGGCTCGACAGGCAGGAAGAGGGCGGCGACCGGGCCCGGGAAGCGGCCGTGCGCGATGCCCGCCGTCAGGCGGAGATCTATGCCGGGGCTGCCGGCGTGTCCCTGGGCCGTCTCCTGGAGATCCGGGACGGGTCGGCCCAGCCCTTCGAGCCGCAGCCCGACATGCGCATGTCGATGGCGATGGCCAAGGGGGCCGAATCGGTCCCGATCGTGCCGCCGGCGACGATCCGCTACACGGCGAACGTCCAGCTTGTCTGGGAGATGGCCGGGAAGCCCTGAGACGCCCCGGCCCGTCGGATCAAGCCGCCCTGACGCTCTGAAGGAACTGGCCGATCTCGGCCCCGAGGCGCTGGGCTTGGCTCTCCAGCGCGATGGAGAGATCCGCCACATTGCGGGCGGCATCGAGGGACTGGGTGGCGACCCCTTGCGTCGTCTCGATGGCGGAGGTGCCGGACTGCGCCTCCGTCGAGACCTGGGCCACGGAGCGGGCGATCTCGGACACGGCCGCCGTCTGCTGGCTGACCGTCCCGGCCACCGTGGACACGACTCCGGCCAGATCCTCCACGGACGCCTGCACGGTGCCGAGCGCCACCAGGGTCTCACGCGAGGCCGCCTGGACGGCCTCGATCTGCCGGGCGATCTCCTCCGTGGCCTTGGCGGTCTGGCCCGCCAGATCCTTCACCTCGGAGGCGACGACCGCGAAGCCCTTGCCGGCCTCGCCGGCCCGGGCCGCCTCGATGGTGGCGTTGAGCGCCAGCAGGTTGGT
>NZ_JAGPUP010000502.1:0-34205 GCF_018069605.1 Microvirga sp. HBU67558
ATGGCCTGAAGGGTGCTGAAGGGGAGCTGGCTCAGATCGACCCGGTAGATGCTTCGGCTGCCGTCAAAGCCGATTAACTCCGCTGACGCGACAATACTTGTCATTGAGAATGATCCTCCCGTTGGTTTGATAAGCAAACGCTCTCACGGGTCGGAAATTCCGCACCTATAAAGTCGTACTTCATCAACTGTTCAAAGAGAGGTATTGAAGTCACGTTATTCATGATTATTCAGGCCTGCTGAAGTAAATCAGCATCTGAATCGATAATAACATATGTTAATTCTAGGCGAATGCCTGAAAACTTCATCTCAATGAAGTGGCGGGAGGATATGGTTGGCGCTGCCGATCATCCCCGTGGCTTGTAAAGAGCACATGGCCCGTCACACATCGCTTCGCCTCGAAGGGGGAGCGAATTCCCGTCGCGACTATGACCATCGGGGCAGAAGCGCGAGCTCCTCGGTAAGATTCGCCCGTGGCTGATGCAGCCCTGGAGACCGAATGTCGATTGAGCCCGGACCGCGGGAGAGCCGGCGGCTCTGCACTCGCGATCATCCGGAGCATTACGGGAGACCCGTCGCTGTGGTCGAACAGATGAGGTGGAAAAATGGAGCGGGGGAACGGTGCTGCCCCGTCGCCGCGCGAGGTGGACCCTCGCCGCTGCCTGCTTCACCCGCAATGGAAGAAGTTTAGCCTGAAACCACTGCAAGGCTAGCCGATCTTTCGAGGTATCGCTCTTGGGGAAGTGCGTCCTCTCATTCCCGAAGAAGCGGATGCAGGCTGTGTTGCCCCGGGCAGTAAAGCTAGTTTCCTCGGCAGGGATCCGTCATCAGCGCTGAACGTTCGCTGGTGAATCGTCGGCCGCAACACCTCGCGCCAGCACACAGCTATGATCCAGGAGATCCTCCGCCTGGCTGTCACGCCCGGGCGCGGCAACGACATAAAATCCCTGCCGTGATCCATTCGGTGGAGCGCTGAAGACCGCGACACCAACTCTGGACAAATCCCTTCGAGAGCCTGGAAGGTCCGTCAGGCGCTCGAAGATGTTCGACGTGCCGATCTCGTCCGCGGCGATCTTGATGCCGAAGAAGCGCTGGTTGTCGTGCGGAAAGCCAAGAGACTCCAGGAACTCGAGCGGCTTCCAGGCGCTCCCGAGCTCCGCATCGTGCAGGCGAAGCGCCGCGAGAACCTCCGGCCGTGCACAATCGGCATGAATATGAAGTTGATCTTGCGTGCGACTGCCCCTGGAGTTGACAGCCAGCGCGACATCCTCGACGTGGACGCGCCCTTTGGCAGCCTCGACGACGAAGCGTCGCGCTGCGAGAGCCGCCTGCCAGTAGGCCGCCGCTTCCGGCTGCTGCAGGGCCGGGGCCTCAATCCCGACCAAACGTGTGGTCGGAACAACGAGGGTATGTGTCTCTTTCCATGGAGGCCTGAGAACGACGGTCCCCGGGGATCCGTGCTGCCCCAAGTTGACTTGGACGCAGGGCAGAGAAACATTGAGCGCCCGCTTGGCGGCAACGCATGTCTCCACCACGCGCCACAGGGCTCCTCGCGATGGGTCGCTCGCGAACGTCCTGCGGGCGATGAAGACAGTTGCAAGACACGCAAGAGATAGCCACAGGGCTTGTTTCAGGGACATGCACCGGAGATGGTCGATCCGACGTCCATGGCAATACAACGAATGGGCGATGGCGGCGGCAGGCGCCGCCTCCCGGCGCCGAGGCCTCCCCGGACGCGCCGATGTCCTGCTTCCTCTTGACCCTCCCCTATCGACAGAAAGGTTTTGTCATGACGCCTCTGCCTATGGCCACCCTGACGGACGTCTTCACCGAACCCAGCAACGTCGATCCGGAAACGCTCAATAATCTGGGTCCCCTGCGGCGACTGGCGGGGCGCTGGCGCGCACGCAAGGGTGTGGATCTCAACCCCAAGGCGGAAGGCCCGGAGCGGCGCGTGTTCATCGAGACCATCGATTTTCAGGCGATCGACCCGCAGACAAACGGGCCGCAACTGCTCTACGGCCTGCGCTACCACATCCACATCACGACCGAGGAGGAGGACATCACCTTTCACGATCAGGTCGGCTACTGGCTCTGGGAGCCGGCCAGCGGCCTCGTCATGCAGACCATCGCCATCCCGCGCGGCCAGGTCGCCATCGCGGCTGGCCAGGCAAGCCCCGACGCCGACGAGATCGTCGTGACGGCAACCCGTGGGCAGACCGACTATGGCATCTGCTCGACAACCTTTCTGGAGCAGGCGTTCCGCACCGACCACTACCGGATCACGATCACCTTTCATCCGGACGGGAGCTGGAGCTACGTGACCGATACCGAGTTGCTGGTGCATGGCCGGGACATGCCTTTTGCCCATCAGGACCGGAACACGCTCCAGCGAGTCGGTGAAGCCAAGCCCAATCCCTTGGCGCTCATTTTGTCCAAACGAAAGGCAGGTTGAGCGGAGCAGCCTTATCGAACGTGCTCGAGCTTGAAATCCGCCGGCAGCGTTGCATCGGTCG
Source organism: Microvirga sp. HBU67558 (assembly GCF_018069605.1). NCBI lineage: Bacteria > Pseudomonadati > Pseudomonadota > Alphaproteobacteria > Hyphomicrobiales > Methylobacteriaceae > Microvirga > Microvirga sp. HBU67558. Next base: position 2,516 of record NZ_JAGPUP010000502.1, read on the forward strand.
ACTTGAGATCGATCACAGTCGCGCCCGCATGATCCGGGCGCGACCATCCGAACCGAACAAGTCCTCAGCCAACCATCGAAGGCCTGCGGCAGATGAAGAAGTGCACCTAGACGATGTTCCAGTAGTTCATGGCTGCCGCCGTCCCCGCATTGGCAATGACAATGCCGATCTCGAATGTGCCGTCCTCATCCTGGTCCGAGAAGACATAGCCCGTGTTCGCGACGCTGTTGTAGAGAAACGCATGCGTGATCGTCCCGCTGGCAAAGACGCTCTGCGCATCGAGAAGGGCAGCTTCGATCGTCGTCGCGCCGGTAGCGGCCTCACCATAGTTCGAAGCCGTTCCGTCGACGCCGAGGTCGATCCGGTCAGCCGACACGCTCCAGTCGGCGATCGTGCTGACCAGCGCGGAGGTCGTTCCCGACGAGGATGGCCCGAAGCTGAACGTGTCCGCCCCTCCGCCGCCGATCATCCAGTCGGTTCCGCGAGCGCTGCCCAAGGTGTCGTTGCCGTTCCCGCCTTCCAGCGTGTTGCGCCCGTCCCCGCCATCGAGCCGGTCATTGCCGGCCGAGCCATACAGGTGATCATTGCCGCCCGATCCCGCGACGGTATCGTTGCCCGTCCCGCCGATCACGGTATCGTCGCCGACATTGCCGTTCAGGAAATCATCTCCGCCGGCACCCATCAGACGATCATTGCCATATCCACCGGACAGGTTGTTGGCCTTGCGATCGCCCGTCAGCCTGTCATCGTACAATGAGCCAACGACAATCTCGATCCCGAAGAGACGATCCGACCCTTGGCCAAAGGCGATATTGCGACCGAGATCCACCGTCACGGCGGGGTCAAATGAAAAATCAGCCGTGTCGATGCCTGCTCCGCCATTCAGCATGTCGTCTGCGGGTCCTCCGTACAGCGTGTCGTTGCCGGCCAAGCCGTTGAGGATGTCGGAGAAGTCCGTTCCATTGAGAGGGTCTTCCTTAGGTGTTCCAATGCGAATCGCCATTGCTCGCCTCCGCAGGCTCTGGTCGGCCGAAGTCGTTTGTCGGTGAAGTGGTGCGCCACGGTCCTAATGGCCGGGAAATGACCGTGCTGAATCTTCTACAATCGTCACGGAAACTTTCACGTGAAATGATATCTTCGAGTAATGACATGTCGAACGAGGAGCTTCACCGTAGCCCGGTTCTCGGGATTCGGGCAGACGTTCAGAAGAGGTACGCTCTTCTACCTCCACTGTCTTGCGGTCGTTTTGGAACGTATGGGCTTGATGTTCATTATCGCGTTCCTGACGGGCGAGCCTCGATCCGCCGCAAGTCGGCCGGCAAGCTTTCTCCTGCGGCTCGTGCCGGTCTGCCGGGAGAATCAATGGAAGGGCCTATGCTGAAGTGCGTTTCCGGACAATTTGGAGCGCTCACGCCCGATGACGGACCGGTGCTCATCTCTCCTCTGGCAGGCCCATGCCAGATGCGTGTCGCGTTCAGCAGGCTGCATGATCCCATCGGCTGCAAGCTGCGAAACATCGGGCGACGGGGACCACAGCCGTTGCGGAGCGGATGCGGTGAGCAAAGCTGTCGCTTCACTCCTGCGGCGGTGCCATCTCGGAATAGGCCGCCTCTGGCGGAGACACCTGAAACACCACCACTTTCGCCACGTCCTGGCCCGGATTGCTGGCGCGCATCACGGTGTTGGCGGGCTCCAGGAAAGCCTCCCCGGCCTTGAACTGAGATATTCCTTGTCCCTTGATCTCGATCGCAACGACTCCATCGATGACATAGCCCACGATAGGCGTTGGATGGCTGTGCCACATGGCGTCGACCATGCCGGGTCGAACCGTGAAGGGACGCACCCGCGCCTCGAGCCGATCCGCCTTCGGAAGGTCCGGCATCGCCCCCTTGAAGAGGCCTTGAGACGGGACTGCCTCGAACCGGATCGCCTGACCCTGCTGCTGCGCCTGAGCAGGAAGCACCCAACACAGACATGCCAGCAGGAGAACGAGGTTTTTCATCGGACACCGCCTCTCGAAGCGAAGGCGGAACAGTAACACGCCCCAAGAGACGCGACAGCCTCCTCGGAGGAGTAAGATCGTTGTGGTCCGGGGCGACTGATCACAAGCGATGCGACTGGCGATCAGCGCAGCCGGTCCGGCCATCACGCCCCGCGGCTCTCCAGATAGGTCCTGGCCGCCTTGACGGCGGCGTCGCACTGGGTGGACGTGCCACTGAGGATCTCTTCGGGCTTTGTGCGGCCGGTCCAGACATCGAGCGCCGCCGTGACGACCCAGAGCGGTTCGGCCATGGCCCGGTCGGCGAGCTTCGGCAAGGAGGATGCGGCGCAAGTCCGCATTTCGGTGATGACGGCCTGAGGCGCGCGGACCTGGGACAGGCGTTCGTTCATCTCCGCCTGAAGCGGATCGACGATCAGCACGCCGACGACGGCTGCCAAAAGATCTTGAAGCATTCTCACCTCTGTGCCGGCGGTCGGATCGGGGGAGATCCGACATCACGCAGCGGCCGGCATGGCTTGCGTCAGAGGGGCCCGGATCGGGGTCATCCGGGATGTAGGAAGAGGCCGGCCGAGGTTCAAGGATGGGCGGTTTGCCCCCTCGTCCGTCCGGGTCGGCACGAGCCCCGCGGCGCCGCGGGACGCCCGGGTCTTGAGAGTAAATTCCGCTGCGACCAAACGTACTTACGCAATAGAGTGTCCGGGCCTCAAAGTTGCCTGGATTGACCCTGTATCACCGGACCTGCGTCGAAAGTGATTTGCGGATCGGATCATCAGTCTTATGAGCAGCCCGCCTCAGCCCCGAAGTGACTTCACCTTCCCCTGGTCCGTCGATCATCAGCCGCAAAGCGGATTCATCGAAAAGCTCGAATCATTCCAGAGGCTCTGCCTCCTGCGCTGGCAGTTCATCGAGACCTGCCGCGCGATGGCGCGCCCGGCGCTCGGGCGTGCCGGCACCATGGTCGACCAGACCGTTCTCGCCACGGCGCTGATCGTCATGCCCAGGGTGTTCGCCGGCTGGGACGCGCTGCGCCCCGCCCTGCTCTCGCAGACCCGGACGCTTCTACCCTTCGTGCCGCTGCCCAGCCCCGAGGACGAAGCGATCGGGTCCGATCCGGCCTGGGAGCTTCTGGCCGAGTTCCAGGCGCTCGCGCCCGACCAGCAGGACAAGGCGGCCAAGAATCTCGCGCTCCTGTGGGATCATTTCGAGCATCTGTTCGGGGGATTGAGCGGCTTCCTGTCGGAATCCCCAGTCGAGCGATCTCTTTACCTCGACAAGCTGGCGACGGCGTCACGACGGATGAGGCTCGCCCGCGGATCCGAGGTCGCCTTTCACTATGTGACGGTCGAGCTGATGCGGCTCTACGTGCATGGTCTCCAGCTCGGACGCAAGGACCGGGCCGCGCTGGCGCTCGCGTCCGCCGTATCCGACCTGATCAACCGGGGACGCATGATGACTCCGGCGCTCACCGTGGAGGTGGAATCGACCCGGCCGCGGCAGGCGGAGGCAGCCTGAGCCGATTGCACGCTCCAGGGACGCAACGATGCCCGGGTGGCCTGCCGGCTCCCGGGCATGGGTCAAAGGTGGCGCCGTTTTGGCGTTAGCGGCAGCGGCGGACGCGGCGGGTCACGATGTCGCCGTCCGGCTCTTCCTCGCGGATCACCACGGTGCGGCAGCGCTCGACGCTTCCGGTGGACAGGTCGTCGCGGTCATAGACGCGACGACGCTCGTAGCGGCGTTCATAGCGGTCATTGTCCGGGCCGACGCGGACGCTCGGGCCATCCGGGCCGATGCCGAACTGCACCTGAGCCGACGAAGGCGTCGAAACGACGACGCTCGAGCCAATTAACGCGGCTGCCACGAGCCAAGCTGACTTCTTCATCATTCCATCTCCACGTATTGACGTGTATTGCGATTTGATCGTCAACGCGTTACTTCGATTTACGTTTCATGGAATGAGACGACGAAATTCGTTGCCCTCGCAGAGCATGACTGCGCGAGGAGATGGCGAGAAACAACTACGAACAACCGTCGGGACATCAAGCGAATACGCAACAGGGCCGGAGTTAGCGCGCCGCTGCCTCGATCTCGCTCTGCTCGACGATGCGCTCGATCAGCTCCGCCTGGCTCTTGATGCAGTAGAGCGGCACGCCGCCTGCCGTGGATGGCAGGAGGCGCAGAACCCGGAACAGATCGTTCGGAAGGCTGTGGCAGCTGGCTCTGGGCCGCACCGCCTGGCCGACTTTGAACGCATGCTCGATCATGGCACCCTCCAGGGACCTGGGACGAAGCCATCATAGCAGGCCTGCCCCCGCGCCGTGAGGCTTCGCCGACGACGAGCGCGATTCTCGCCGGACAGGCCCTGCGGTCAGATCGGGCCTCTCGGGATGTCGTGCCAGTAATCCCGCATCTCCTGCTCGCGCTTGCGGTCCGGCCAGATCCGGTCATCGCCGTAGAAGGCGGGAGCCGCCTGCACCTGAGCCTCGGTCACGTCGGTGCGATAGCCCTCGAGTTCCCTGTCGTAGGCCAGCTTGTCCCAGGGAACCGTATGATGGTGCACGCCGATCCCCAGGAAACCGCCGAAGGTCACATCCACATAGAGAACCCGCCCGCTCACCTTCTCGATCAGCAGGCGCTTGATGGTGCCGATCTGCGTTCTATCCGGACCGTAGACGGCCGTGCCTTCCACCCGATCGCTCTGGATCACCGGGTGCCATTCGGTCGGCCGTTCGACCGGTCCCCAGAGATAGAACCCGTTCTCGATGATCCCGGCCGCTACCACCGCCCGGCTGACATTGAGAACCCACTCGTCATCGGGACCGATCCGCCGGTCGAGGGCCCAGGGCCCATGCTCGGCGGGCAGCGTCTCGCCCGTGGCGCTCTCCGTAAAGCCGCGCAGATCGGGCGTCCGCTCGGACTGGAACACGTAATACGTTCTCATGGGCGCCTCCCATGCGATAGGTCGATCGCTCCGCACCCCTTCCCTCGTGACGGCCGACGAACTCCATGCGCGTTCAGCGAGGTGATTGGAAGTTCAACCTCAAGCTCGTGAGGGCGGTTCCTCGCACCTGCGAAAATGTGCGCTGCCTGCTGTGCTGCGCCATGCGCTTTGCGGCGTTGGACCGCGCGCCTTTCGGTGCTAGGCTCCCCAACGGCAAGCCTTCTGAGTTCAGGGACGGAACAAGTGGTCGCAGACTTGGCAATATCCTTGCTCGTCGTCCTGGCCGGCGCCGTCGGGATGCTCCTGCTGCTCCTCACGTGGTTCGGCGGCAGAACCATCACGCCTGAAATCGAGGATGATCTCGACCCGATCCTGGGTGCGCGGGATCCCATGGCCATCTACGAATCCCATGGCCCGTTCATCCCGATGCCGGGCCATTTGAAAACCAGCGATCAGATGGTGGAGTGGATGACCAAGGAGCTTCCCAAGCTCACGGCGGAAATCGCCAATCCGCGAGCCTGAGAAGCAGGTCGAATCAACGGGCGGGAATCGGGAGCGTCGTCAATCGCAGCGACGGACCCGCCGCTCGACCGTGCGGCCCCATTCGTTCTCTTCGCGAATGATGATGTTGCGGCAGCGGCTCTCGTAGCCGTAGCGGCGCTCGTCACGCATCGCATCCCGGCGGCCGGCCTCATAGGCGCGGGCGCGCTCCTCCTCACGGCGCTCGCGCCAGCGTTCCCGGCGTTCGTAACGCTCCTGCTGAGGATCGCGCACGCCGAACTCCGGACGCCCATCGGGTCCGATGCCGAGTTGGAGCTGAGGCTGAGCGAGAGAAGGCGAAGCGCTCCAGAGACCTGCGCCCATGGCAAGAGCGGACAGAAGAATGATTTTTCGCATCGGAAAAGTCCTGTTCAACAATCGCTGTCCAACGTCCGCTTTCAAGGACGGTTCCACGACAGGCCGCCGCCATCGCCAGTCGACGGCTCCATGAACAGGGATACGATCAGGACCACGTCAGGGAAACATCAGGGCCGACGCCAGCACGCTCACCGCATAGGCCAGTCCGATCAGAAGCGGGGCAAGCATCGCGGCTGACGCCAGCAGGAAGACCGACAGGCTGAGGCTGCGCATGATGGGGCTCCTTCAATCGCGACGCCTGCAGCCTAACCGGAACCTGGGCCGTAACATGGCACAACCTGGGCCAAAGGGCAGAAGCCCGGCATCGTCGCGCCCGGCCACGGGCTTGCCGAGTGGCGATGAACGGACGCAGATCCTATCGCTCGCAGGCATCGGGCTCTGGGACATCGGGTCTGCCGCGCGGTCTCGGACGCGTGGCGATGTACAGGGCGACGCTTCCCATGATCGCCCCGAGAATCAACGGCAGGATGCGGCTTTCGGCAAGATGCAGAATCACCGCGTATGACAGGACGAGCATCGTCAGGGCGCAGATTTTGGCCTGGAGCGGAATGGCCTTCTGATCGCGCCATGCGGTGAGCAGCGGACCGAAGCGAGGATGATTGTAGAGTTTTGCGGCCAGGGCCGGGTTCGATCGTGTGAAACACCAGGCTGCCAGGAGCACGAAAGGGGTGGTCGGCAAGACCGGCAGGAAGATGCCGGCTATCCCGAGCGCGAGGCTCGCATAGCCGAGGCAGAGGTAAAGGCGATGCATCATCCCGCTTCTCGCAAGCATCTTTCCGGAGCGGGCATAACGCTTCATTTCACGATCCTGTGCCGTGGTCAGGAGTCCGACGCCAGCACCGCCTCGACGCTCGCGGCGATGTCCAGCAGCCTCTGGTCCTGGCCGTGCCGGGCCACCAGCATGAGGCCAACGGGCCTCTCGGTGCGGGGAAGCGGCAGAGAGATCGCGGTCAGGTCGAACTGGTTCCCGAACATGGTGTTGCGCAGGATCAGCGCATCGGTCCTGTTGTAGAGCTTGTCGTCGGCTTCCAGCGGCGCGGTCAGCGGAGCCGCGATGGCGGTGGCCGGCAGCGCCAGCACGTCGATGGAAGACAACCGCGCGTCCATGGCGGCGGCGAGCGCACGCCGGCGGCGCAGCATGCGGATGTAGATCGGCGCCGGCACCGTGCCGCTGCGGGCGATCCACCAGCGCACCCGCGGGTCCATCTCGGCCGCCTTTGCGTCGAGCCAGTCCGCATGAACCTCGGATGCCTCGATGGACGCGATGGAGGCCGCGACCGTCGTGTCGGCCATGGCGTCGAGCAGATCCTCGATGGCGTGATCGGCGACCCTTGCGCCGGCCCGCGACAGGACCGCCAATGACGCCTCGAACGCCCGGTCCACCATCGGCTCGGACTGCGCGAACAGGCGTCCCCGCGGAACGCCGATCCGCAATCCGGCCAGGGGATGCGGAGCCAGCACGCGCGGCTCCTCGCCGGCCATGACCGCATCCGCGAAGGCGCAGTCCTGCACGGTACGGGCGAGCGGCCCGATGGAATCGAGGCTGGGCGAGAGCGGGAGGGTGCCGTCCAGCGGCACGCGATGCGCCGTGGGCTTGAAGCCGACGACGCCGTTGAGCGCGGCCGGAATGCGCACGGAGCCGCCGGTATCGGTGCCGATAGCGATCTCGCTCGTGCCCTCGGCCACCGAGACGCCGGCGCCCGAGGACGATCCGCCAGGAATGCGCGAGGGATCCGCCGCGTTGCCCGGCGTGCCGTAATGCGGATTGAGGCCCAACCCCGAGAAGGCGAACTCCACCATGTTGGTCCTGCCCACGATGACGGCGCCAGCCTGGCGGATGCGGCGAACGATCACCGCGTCCCTGGCGGCGGGCGGTGCATCGCGCAGGGCGATCGAGCCTGCGAGCGTGGTCTCGCCCGCCACGTCGAACAGGTCCTTGATCGACACGATCGTCCCGTCGAGCGGTCCGAGCGAAAGGCCCGCGCGACGGCGTGCATCGGCGGCATCGGCCGCAACGCGCGCCGCGTCCTCGTAGACGCGCAGGAACGCCCGCTCGTCGGCCGCACGGCCGGCCAGGCGCGTCAGAATGGTTTCAAGCTTGTCTCTGATCGAGGTCATGAAGGTACCGAGTGAATGGCCAAAGGCGTGGAGCAACCTGGACGAATGGAGCGGCACCTCTCACGTCATCACCGGCCTCGTGCCGGTGATCCCGATGATGAAAAGCACATTGCTTCTCCGGATCGGGATGGCCCGGACAAGCCCGCCTTTGACGAGGAGAGCCTGTTCCCCATCGTTCTTTCAGATCGCTCCACCCTATCAGAGGGTGAGAACGAATGCTGCGGCCACGTCATCGTCGTCACGAGGCATAGCGCTCGCGCGATTCCTCCGCGTCGCTCTGATCGGGACTCATCGTCGAAAGCGGGAAGGTGATGACGCAGCGGATTCCCGCCGGGGCGAAATCGAGCTTGATCTCTCCGCCGAGCTGCTGCGCCAGGCCGCGCTGGATGAGCTTCGATCCGAAGCCCTGGCGCTCGGGCTTCTTGACGGTCGGACCGCCGCTCTCGACCCATTCCACGAGCAGCGCGGACTGGCTTGAGCCCGCAGTGAGGGCCCACATCACATGCACCTTGCCGTCCGGAACCGAAAGGGACCCGTACTTGACGGCGTTCGTCGCGAGCTCATGAACGGCCAGCCCCAGGGCGAGGACGGCGCCCGGCTGAAGATTGACCTTCGGACCCCGCAGACGGATGCGCTGGCACATGCCGTCCTGGTAGGGCTCCAGCTCGTTCTTGAGCACGTCCTCCAGAAGAGCGCCCTGCCACTGGGTCGCCGTGAGAAGGTCATGAGTCTTGGCCATGCCATGCAGGCGATCCATGAAGGCGCTCCACGCCGCAGGATCGCTGCTCGCCGCGGAGCGTCGCGTCAGGGAGGCCACGGACTGAACCGTCGCCAGCGTGTTCTTGACCCGGTGGTTGAGCTCGTGCAGCAGAAGCGCCTGCCGGTCCTCGGCGAGGCGGCGCTCGGTCACGTCCTGGGACACGCCGACCATGGACACCTGCCCATCCGGCCCGATTCGCATCCGGCCGCTGATCCGGATCCAGTGTTCGCTGCCGTCGGGCCAGATTGCGCGATATTCCACGTGCAGGTCCGTGCGGGTCGCAAGGGCCCGGGCCATGGCCTCCGCCTGCATGGCCCGGTCGTCGGGATGGATCGACTCGATCAGGTCCGCATAGGTGAAGGGCTCGTCGGCGTCACGGCCGAAATTGGCCCGGCACAGGGCCGACGTGGTGAAGGCGCCCGTGGACGGAACGAACTCCCAGGAGCCGAGATGTCCCGCCGTGAGGGCCATGCGCAGGCGCGCCTCGCTCTCGGCCATGTGGGCGAGAACCTCCTCCCGCTCCCGCTCGTGCCTGCGGAGGCCGGTCGAGGCCTCCACGAGCGCCTTCTTGATCGTGTCGAATTCCAGCACCCGGGTGGTCGTCGGAGCCGACACCTCATGGCCGCGTCCGAGGGTCTGGGCCGCCGCCACGAGCTGGTCGACCGGTTTGGCGATGGCGCGGGAGAGCAGGACCGCCAGGAGAATGCCGCCCAGGATGACGGCACCCAGAACCGCCAGCCAGAAGAGGGAGCGCTGGGCCGACCGGGCCAGCTCCGTTTCCGGGATGCTGAGCACGAAGGACCAGCCGTAAGCCGGCGACTGACTGAAATAGGTGCGCACCGGAATGCCCTCGAGCGTCACGCTCTGGAGGCGTCCTTCCCGCGAGGCCGCGAGAGCCTCCTGAACGTTGGGACTGGCGGATTGGCCGACGAACCGCTCCGGGGCGCGGGAGCGGGCCACGATGGTCCGGCTGCGGTCGAGCACCGCGGCGTTCCACCCGCTGTCGATCCGCTGGTCGCGGATGATGGCCTGGAAGACGTCCGGCGTGATCGCGAGCGACAGAATGTAGACGACCTGCTCGTCGAGAATGACCGGAACGTCGATGGTGATCAGGCGCTGCCGGGTCAATGACCCCACATAGAGGTCGGACACATGGGGCTTGCGGGTTTCCTGAACGAGCCGCAGCGCCTCCGGACGGTTGCTGGTCGGCAAGGCGACGCCGTAAGGCACACGGGTGTTGAACAGAACGCGGCCGCCGGGTTCGAAGAGCGCGATCCACGACGGGTCGGCCAGTCCGGTGTTTTTCGTCCGCTGGTAGAATTCCTCGAGGTCGCCCTTGGCGAGGCTGGACGATTGGGCGAGCACCTGCAGGCCGACCACCGACTTCTCGATCTCGCGGTCGAGCAGCAGGCTCAGGGCACGGGCGGTTTCCTGCATGCGCAGGTCGATCGCCTGCTGCTCGGCCCGGTAGCCCGAATAGAGGCCAGCCGCCGCCACCAGAATAGTCGGCAGGGCGAGAACGAAGACCAGTCCCCACAACACCTGCCGCAGCGACGTGCGGACCCCGGCGGGACGGCCGCGATTCGCTTGTTCGGCCCTGTCTTTCGCGGCGGATCGTCGGCCCGTCATGCTAGCTGTCCTGAACCGGCATCAGGACACGCACGAGCGTGGCTGGTTCTTCCCGGGGCCAATCGACATGGGCGTCGAGCTGGCGCGCCAGGGCCTTCAGGATGGTGCCGGAGGCGCTCGTCCGCGCGGCCTCCTTCTCCTCGGGGCTGAAGGCGTCGTCGGAGATCTCGAAGAGCAGCGCCCCGTCCCGCACCTGGAGCCGGAGCTTCAGCTTTCCCTTCCGCTCCTTGTAGGCGTGGGTCAGGGCGTTGACCACGATCTCGTTGAACAGGAGCGCCATCGGGGCTGCCTTCGCGGCCTCGACCTCCACGGTCTCGATCTCGAATTCCGGCGTGATCCGCACGTCCGGAAGCGCCGCGGTCAGTTCATGGCACAAGCCCTTGGCGAAGCTCGACGCGTCGAACCGCGTCGATCCCTGCCCGTCATAGAGATCGCGATGCGCGGCGGCGAGCGCCTGCATGCGCTCCTTCACGCGCCCGAGCACGTGACGCACCTGGTCGTCCTCGGACTGGCGGATCTCGATGCCGATGAGGGAGAGCAGCAGCTGGAGATTGTTCTTCACCCGGTGGTCGAGCTCGTGCAGAAGCGCCGTGCGCTCGTCGAGCATCTGCTGCAGGGCATCCTGCGCCCGCTTCTTCTCGGCGCGCTCGCCGGCTTCGGCCAGGGCGCGCAGGATCGTGGCGGGCAGCCGGTCGAGCTTGTCCTTCAGGACGTAATCCGTCGCGCCGCGCTTCAGGGCCTCGACGGCGACCTCCTCGCCGAGAGCGCCCGACACGAACACGAAAGGCGTGGCGGGAACGATCTCCCGGGCGATCTCGAGGGCGTTCAGGCCGTTGAAGGCCGGCAGAAGGTAATCGGCCAGGATGAGGTCCCATCTCCCGTTCCGGACCGCCGCCGTGAACTCGTCGGCCGACACCACGCGCTCGATCGCGGCGGACAGGCCGGCATCGGCCAGGGCTTCCGTCATCAATTCAGCATCGAGGGCGCTGTCCTCCAGCAGGAGGATGCGCAGCCTCTGATCCGACGAGATGGCGGATGCCCGATCCATGGAGGCTCTCAGGTTCCGTTGCGCCGCGGCGGCGGCTCGTTCAGGATCGCCCAGAACACCCCGAGGTCCTGGATCGCATCGAAGAACTCGCGGAAGCCCACGGGCTTCACCACGAAGGCGTTCACCCCGAGCTCGTAGCTGCGGACCAGGTCGCTCTCCTCCCGCGACGAGGTGAGCATGACGACCGGCGTCTGCCTCAGGCGCGGGTCGGCCTTGACCTTCTCCAGCACCTCGAGCCCGTCGATCTTCGGCAGCTTGAGATCGAGCAGGACGACGGCCGGGTCGCTGGTGTTGCGGCTCTCATGGGGCCCGCGGCGGTAGAGGAAATCGAGCGCCTCCTCGCCGTCGCGCACCACGACGACCTCGTTGGCGAGCTGGCTCTGCTCGAGAGCCGCCAGGGTCAGTTCGAGATCCTTCGGGTTGTCCTCAACCAGCAGGATCGGTTTCAATTCCGGCATTCACGCCGCTCCTTCATCATGATCAGGCAGGGCGACCGAGAAGGTCGCGCCTCTGTCGAGCGCCCCTTCCGCCCAGGCTCGGCCGCCGTGTCGCTCGACGATCCGGCGAACATTGGCGAGCCCGATCCCCGTGCCTTCGAACTCTTCCATCCGGTGCAGGCGCTGGAAGACGCCGAACAGCTTGTCGATGTACTTCATATCGAACCCGACGCCGTTGTCGCGCACGAAATAGACCGTCTCCCCATCCTTTCGGCTGGAGCCGATCTCGATGCGCGCCTTCTCCCGGGTGCGGGTGTACTTTACCGCATTGTCGAGGAGGTTTTCAAAGACCAGCCGGATCAGGACCGGATCCGCGTTCACGGGAAGCAGGTCCCCGACGACCCATTGGATCCGGCGGTCGGCATGCTCGGCGGACAGCTTGTGCCTGATCTCGCCGACCAGGCCGGCCACGTCCACCGTCCGGGGCTTCAGGGCCGTTCGGCCCATCTGCGAGAAGCGCAGCAGGTTGTCGACGAGGGTTCCGGCCGTGTAGGCGGATTCGATGATGGTGTCCACGTAGCGCCGGCCCTTCTCGGACAGATCGCTCGCCTCTTTCTTCAGCAGTTCGGAATAGCCCACGATGTGGCGGAACGGGGCCCGCAGGTCGTGGGACACCGAATAGGAGAAGGCCTCCAGCTCCTTGTTGCTGCGGCGCAGCTCCTCCGACAGCGAGGCCAGTTCCTCGGCCCGGCGCAGGACGATGCCCACGATGGCGTTGCGCAGCTCCTTGACCGCCTCGATTTCGCTCCGGTCCCAGGCCAGGGAGCGGCTGCGCACCGTCTCCTTCCAGGTCTCGAAGGAGCGCCGGGGATGAAGCCTCAAGGAGCCCGCCTCCTCCTGAACGGGCTTTTGCGGATTGCCGCCCCACTTCACGGTCTGCACGACTTCGGGGCGGAACCAGAGCACATAGCTCGAATGCACCTTCGAGACCGAGATGGAGAGCAGGCCGCTCGCCTTGTCGGCGAAGGCCTCCGCCGCCGGATAGACCGCTGCCAGGTGGTCGGTGGCGAACACGTCCTCCTGATGGTTGTCGGACAGCCAGTCGAACAGCGCCCGGACCTGATCCATTGTAGGTGCCTCGCCCAGGCACCAGCAATGGTCCTGCGTCAGGACGGCGGCGCCCTGCGCGCCGGAGAGCATCATCAGGTCGTCGGGATGGTTCACGAGGCCCGCGATGAAACGCTCCTCGGCGGCCATGTGGGCGAGAAGCCTCGTCTGCACGGCGCCGAGACGCACCCGGTTCTCGGCCAGCGTCGTGTTCTCGCGCGCCTCGAGCTGCAGGGAGAAGATCTGCGTCAGGAAATCGCAGGCGTTGCGCACCTGGAGCGAGACCCGCTTGGGCTCCTTGTTGTGGCAGGAGATCAGGCCCCACAGCTGGCCGTCGCGCAGGATCGAGATCGACATGGAGGCGAGGGTCCCCATGTTGCGCATGTATTCGAGATGGACCGGCGAGACGCTGCGCAGCACCGAGTCGCTCAGATCCAGCGGCGCGGGATCGCGCGACTGAATGGGAACCGGCGTGTAATCGGCATCGGAGATGATGCGCAGGCGGTTGCGGCGGTAGAGCTCCCGCGCCTGGGCCGGGATGTCGGAGGCGGGAAAGCGCAGGTCGAGATAGGACGGCAGGACCTCATTGCGGTCCTCGGCGATGACGGTGCCGTTCCACTGCTCGTCGAACTGATAGATCAGGACCCGGTCGAACCCGGTCATGCGGCGGATGTCCTGCGCGGCGAGATGGCAGAGGGTTTCGATCGTGGAGGCGCCCTGCAGCTGCTCGACGAACCGGCGCAGGGTGGGATAGAGCGCGTCGATGCTGGAGATCCCGCCCTGCGGCGGCTCCTCCAGCTCGAGGATCGCGCAATCGCCGGACCGGGAGACGGCCGTCTCGAAGAACCGCTCCTGCTGGGCGGTGTGGACCTGGATGGTCCGGACGAACCGGGCGTTCCCTGCCGCCGGGGGATCGTCGAGCTGCGCGGCGAATTCGGCGCTCAGGGCGGGCATCACCTCGTCGAAGGGCCGGCCGAGGGCATCGGCCGGATCGAACCCGAAGATTTCGGCCGTGTTGGCGCTGGCATAGGCGATCGTCCGGTCGGACAGCCGGATCGCGAGAAGGATCCCGTGCGGCTGGATGCTGCCGGGAATGTGGATCGGCTCCCGCTCGCAGGCGGTGAGATCGAGATCGTGCGTCTGTTGGGTCATGGGGTCTCGCACAGCCAATCGTGCATCACGGTGAAGGTATCCTGCGCGGCCCCGACGATGAGATCGTCGGCTTCCGGCGACGATGCTTCCTGAAGCATCGCTCCGAACGACTTCCACATGGCCGCGACATGGCGTCCATAGCTGCGGAAATAGGCGCAGCCCGTGTCCGCAGTGAATCCCAGTCGATGCTCCACCTGGCGCGCGATGATCGCGCCGCCGAGCGTCGAGCCCTCGACCACATACATGCTTCCCAGCACCGCCTCCGGGGCCGGCAGAGGCATCAGAGGCCGGCATTGTGGCAAACGAATGATGTCGCCGGATTTCAATCCTAGGGCCTCCAGGTCTCTGGCGAGCAGGTCCGTCTTGCGACGGCTGTCGAAGAAGGCCCGGTCGGGCGCGCGCTCGGCGGCCTCGCTCTCCCAGGCCTTGTGGAACCCGTAGAAGCGGATCAGCAGGTCCCTGTAAGCCTCCCGCGACGCGATCCGGCGATCGAGATCGATGGCGGTCTCGATCCGGTCGTGCGCCTGGCGGGTTTCGATCTTCAGTCGTTCGAGCAGTGTCATGCAACCTCGTCCACAGGGCGGCCCAGCCGTCTCGCGACAGCCCGTTCCGCCAGCCCCATTCCGTCGTGGATCAGAACCGCCAGGAGCGCAACCACCAACCCGCCCTGCAGCACGAAGGCCACGTTGTTGGACTGAAGGCCCGCGATGATGACCTCGCCCAATCCCTTGGCCGCCACCGTCGACCCGATGGTGGCGGTGCCGAGGCTGATGATCACCGAGAGGCGAATGCCGGCGAGAATCACCGGAAGAGCGAGCGGCAGCTCCACCTGGACCAGGCGCTGGCGCGGATTCATCCCCATGCCCTTCGCGGCTTCGAGGGTCTGCGGCGACACGTCCATCAGGCCCGTGAGCGTGTTCTCGAAGATCGGCAGGAGACCGTAGAGGAACAGCGCGATGAAGGTCGGCTTCTCGCCGAAGCCCACGAGCGGCACCGCGATGGCCAGAACGGCGATCGGCGGGAAGGTCTGGCCGATATTCACGAGGCTTCGCGACAGCGGCAGGAACTCGGCGCCCGACGGCCGCGTGACGAAGATGCCGAGCCCCACGGCCAGGATCGTGCTGGCGAGCGTCGCCAGGACCACGATGCGCAGATGCGACAGGGTGAGGGCGAGAAGGCTGCCCTGGTTGTAGATGGCCGGCGCGCCGTTCACGGTCAGGGGCCTGAACGCGAACGCGAAAAGCCCCGGGGCCGTGACGAAGAGCACGAGCAGGAGCAGCGCCGCCGCGCGCAGGACGAAGGCTCGTGCGCTCATGCGATGGAGCGCCCATGCGCTAGGATGCCCCGCACGCTGACGCGTCCGAGGGCGGCGCCCGTTGCATCGACCACGGGCAGGGTCTCGCGCCCGACCCAGATCAGACGCGAAAGCGCGTCGCGCAGCGACTCGGTCACGAGGATGGGTTCGCCCTCGGCGGCACCCGGCTCGAGCGCCGCCTGCACGCGCGTCAGAGAGAGAAGCCGGAAGGGCCGTTCGGCCGTTCCCACGAGCTGCTCGACGAAAGCTTCCGCCGGATGCATCAGCAGCCGGGCTGGCGTGTCGTATTGCAGGAGCCGCGCCTGATCCATCACGGCGATGCGATCGCCGAGCTGAAATGCCTCGTTCATGTCGTGCGTGACCAGCACGATGGTGGTCCCGAGGCGGCGCTGGATCGCCACGAGATCGTCCTGCGCCTTGCTGCGGATGACCGGATCGAGCGCGCCGAAGGGCTCGTCCATCAGGAGAAGGCCGGGCTTTGCCGCAAGCGCCCGGGCGACGCCCACGCGCTGCTGCTGTCCGCCCGACAGTTCATGCGGGAATTTCGTGGCGAAGTCCGCCGGATCGAGCTGGAACAGATCGAGCAGCTCCTCCACCCGGGTGGCGATCCTCCGTTTGTCCCAGCCGAGAAGGCGCGGCACCGTGGCGATGTTCTCGGCCACGGTGCGATGGGGAAACAGCCCGTAGCCCTGGATCACGTAGCCGATCCGGTGCCGCAGCTCGTCTTCCGGAATCGCCATCGTGTCCTGGCCGTCGATGAGCACGCGGCCGGCGCTCGGCTCGACGAGGCGGTTGATCATGCGCAGCAGGGTCGACTTGCCCGCCCCCGACGTGCCGACGACCACCGCGATGGTGCCCTCGTCGATCCGGAAGGACACGTCCTCGACGACGGTCGTCGCGCCATAGCGCTTGGTGAGATGCTCGATCTCGATCATCTAAGTGCCCCGCCTGGTCAGATCGATGATGGCATCGAGGGTGATGGCGGCGACGAACGCCAGGGCCACGGTGGGAATGGCGCCGAGCAGCACGAGGTCGATCGCCGTCTGGCCGATGCCCTGGAACACGAAGGTGCCGAAGCCCCCTCCCCCGATCAGCGCCGCCACGGTGGCCAGGCCGAGATTCTGGACCAGCACGATGCGGATCCCGGCCAGGATGACGGGAAGCGCCAGGGGCAGTTCGACCTGCCACAGGCGCTGGCGCACGGACAATCCCATGCCGCGGGCCGCGTCGGACACCGCGGCCGGCACCTGGTTCAGTCCGGTGACCGTATTGGCCACCACGGGCAGCAGGGAATAGAGGAAGAGTGCGATGAAGGCCGGCGCGGCCCCGATGCCGTGGATGCCCAGGGCGGCCGCCAGGGGCACGTGGGCGGACAGGTATCCCAGCGGCGCGATCAGGATGCCGAAGAGCGCGATGCTCGGGATCGTCTGGACGATGTTGAGCACCTGCAGGATCGCCGTTCGCAAAGGCCGGACGCGATGGGCCAGGATGCCGAGGGGCAGCCCGACCAGGCAGGCGGCTATCATGGAGCCCAGGGCGAGCCACAGGTGCTGGCCCGCCTCGCGCCAGAAGGTGTCCTGGCGGTTCGCATATTCCTTGAGCAGGGAAAGACCGTCCCAAGCTCCGGAGACGAGCAGAAGGGCGACCGCGCCCGCCGCAACCGCCACGGCGGCGATCCGCGCCCAGGGTCCCAGACGCAGGCGCGTCAGCGCATCGGCGGCCAGCAACGCGAAGGAGAGGGCGAGGAGCCAGAAGCCCAGGGACGGCGACACGCGCGCAAACGTGTTGCCGGGCGGCGTGACGAAACCGGCCGACCATCCGACTGCCGGAAAGATCACGCCGAGGCCCACGGACGCGGCCGCGAGGCGGATCAGCGGGCCACGGACCAATGCCGCGCACAGCGCGACGGCGAGCGCCGCGATCACCACGGTCAGCGCGCCCGGGACGGGCAACGCATCCGTCAGCATCCGCCCCTCGCCCGCCACGATGCGGTTGGCCCGGTAGATGACGAACGGACAGGCAAAGAGCGCGACGCCGATCAGGACGGCGATCACGCTCCCGAGCCGATCGAGGGACAGAGTTGGACGCAACGATGGCATGCCGGGCGCGGTCGTTCGGGAGGAGATCGTGTTCAAAAACTTCCGGCCCTTGTCGCGCCGCCTGTCGTCCCTGAAGCCGGGACTTCAGATCATTTCAGAAATCCCTTGGACTTCAAATAGTCCGTGGCCACCGCCTTCGCGGGCTCGCCGCCCACCTGGACACGGGCGTTCAGCCCCTGGAGCGTGGCGAGGTCGAGGGACGCGAAGACCGGCTTCAGGATCTCGGCGATCTTCGGGTTCTCCTTCAGGGCGGTCTCGCGGATGATCGGCGCCGGCGCGTAGACCGGCTGCACGTTCTTGTTGTCCTCCATCACCACGAGGCCCGACGGGGCGATGCCGCCATCGGTGCCGTAGACCATGGCGGCGTTGGCCCCGTTGGTCTGCTCGGCCGCCGCCTTGATGGTAGCCGCCGTGTCGCCGCCGGACAGCACAATGAGCTGTTCCGGCTTCATCTTGAAGTCATAGGTCTTCTGGAAGGCCGGCAGGGCCGCGTCCGAATTCACGAACTCGGCGGAGGCCGCCAGCACCACCTTGCCGCCCTTCGTCACCCACTGGCCGAAATCGGCGAGCGTTTTCAGCTTGTTGGAATCGGCCACGTCCTTGCGCAGCGCGATGGCCCAGGTGTTGTTGGCGGGCGCGGCATCGAGCCAGACGATCTTGTTGGCGTCGTAATCGAGCTTCTTGGCCGTCTCGAAACCCTTGGCCGCATCCTTCCAGACCGGATCGTCCGCCTTGTTGAAGAAAAAGCCCGCATTACCGGTGTACTCGGGGTAGATGTCGATCTCGCCGGCCGTGATGGCCTTGCGCACCACCGGGGTCGCCCCGAGCTGGATCCGGTCCTGGGTCTTGATGCCGTTGGCATTGAGCGCGAGCAGGATGATGTTGCCCAGCACGGAGCCTTCCGTGTCGATCTTCGACGAAACGACCACGTCGGCCCGGGCGGCCCCGGCAGCCGCCAGGGCCAGGGCAGCAGCCAATGTCAGCGACTTGAGGACGGTCTTCATGCGAACCCCCTAGAGAAACAGCGCCTTGCTCTTTCTAGGACAGTCGGGCCGTTTAGGCAGGGGGGAGGCTCCCGAAGAATGATCCGGGAAGTTAAAAACTTCGTGTGGCGGCAAAAGATCCCACCGCAAAGATCCCGCCGCAAAAGATCCCGCCGAAGGAACCATCGTCCTCCGGCGGGGCGACCGCTGCGAGCGCCTCGCGGGGCCTCGTCAGGCGCTCAGGGTCGACGGAGGCTCCTGGGCAATGGTGAACCGCACCTGCGCCTGGGGACGGTGATCCTCGGAGAGCGTGCGCCAGGTGCGCTCGGCATCCATGCGGCTCTCGAAAGGACCGACCACCCGCTCGGTGCCTTGGACGATGGTTTCGCAGTCGCAGGAGGTGTACTCGCCGCCGACCACCCAGAAACGGGACTTCATCATGATCGATCTCCATTGGTGACAAAGGTTAGGGGGCTGAATTGGGACTTGGTTGATCTCATTCGGCCGCTTGGAGCTTGGCCGGGCTCTGGAACTGCGCGGTCTCGGTCGATTCCGCCATCGCCGTCGTGGAGGACTTGCCGCCAGTGATGACCACCGAGACCTGGTCGAAGTAGCCGGTGCCGACCTCGCGCTGGTGCCGGGTGGCCGTGTAGCCGTCGGTCTCGGCGGCGAATTCGCGCACCTGCAGGTCGGAATAGGCGCCCATGCCACGGTCGCGGTAGCCGCTCGCCAGCTCGAACATGCCGTAGTTGAGCTGGTGGAAGCCCGCCAGGGTGACGAACTGGAACCGGTACCCCATGGCGCCGAGCTCGCGCTGGAACTTGGCGATGGTGGCATCGTCGAGCTTCTTCTTCCAGTTGAAGGAAGGCGAGCAGTTATAGGCCAGCAGCTTGCCCGGATGGCGCTTGTGGATCGCTTCCGCGAACCGGCGTGCATCGTCGAGATCCGGGTGCGAGGTCTCCCACCACAGGAGGTCGGCGAGCTCCGCATAGGCCAGGCCCCGGGCGATGCAATGGTCGAGGCCGGTGCCGTCCTTCAGGCGGTAGAAGCCTTCCGGGGTGCGGCTGTCGGGCTCGATGAAGGGCCGGTCGCGCTCGTCCACGTCCGACGTGATGAGCTTGGCCGATTCCGCGTCCGTGCGGGCCATGATCAGGGTCGAGGTGCCCATCACGTCGGCCGCGAGCCGGGCGGCGATCAGGTTGCGCTCATGGGCCGAGGTCGGGATCAGCACCTTGCCGCCGAGATGGCCGCACTTCTTTTCCGACGCCAGCTGGTCCTCGAAATGCACCCCGGCGGCGCCGGCCTCGATATAGGCCTTCATGATCTCGAAGGTGTTGAGCGGTCCGCCGAAGCCCGCCTCCGCGTCGGCCACGATGGGCAGGAACCAGTCGCGTTTGGCGCCGCCCTCCGCATGCTCGATCTGGTCGGCGCGCTGGAAGGTGCGGTTGATGCGCCGGCACAGCTCGGGGCCGGAATTGGCCGGGTAGAGCGACTGGTCCGGATACATGGCGCCCGCCACGTTCGAATCCGCCGCCACCTGCCAGCCGGAGAGGTAGATCGCCTCCAATCCCGCCCGGGCCATCTGCATGGCCTGGTTGCCCGTCATGGCGCCGAGCGAATGGACGTAGGGACGCTCCTGCAGGAGCCGCCACAGGCGCTGTGCGCCGCGCTCGGCGAGCGTGTGGGCGATCGGGAAGGATCCGCGCAGCCGGGTCACGTCCTCGGCTGAATAAGGCCTGCGGATACCGTCGAAGCGCCCCTCGGGAGCGGCGGAGATCAGGTCTTGCAGCGGGCCCTGATTCGGCTGATGGGTCATGGGGATCGGTCCTTTTACATTTCTTGACAAAACCATCCCGCAGTCCAGAATTATTGCAGAGCAGCAGGACGTCTTGATTGAATAATCCGCGAAGAAGCGATTGTTTCAACGAGGGATTTCAAAAGAAAAGTCGCCCTGTAAAGCTTTGACTCGACGGGTCGTGTAAACTTGTAAAAAGATTTACAACATGGATGAGAGCAGAAAGCTTTTCGTGGGCCCCCGTCTCAAGAGGCTGCGGCGCGAGCTCAACATGAGCCAGTCGCGCATGGCCGAGGAGCTCGGGCTGTCCCCGAGCTACCTGAACCTGATGGAGCGCAACCAGCGGCCGATCACCGCCCAGGTGCTGATCCGCCTCGCCCACGCCTATTCCCTCGACCCGCGCGAATTCGCCAACGACGATCACGAGCGCACCGTGTCGGAGCTCGAGGAGGTCTTCGCCGATCCGCTCTTCCGCGCCACCCCGGTGGCGCGGCTCGAGCTGCGCGAGACCGTGGAGAGCGCCCCCTCCCTGGTCGACGCCGTCAACCGTCTCTACCGGGCCTATCAGGCCCTGCGCGGCGCCCGCGAGGCGGTCATGCCGAGCCCCAGCGACCGCGACCGGGCGGAGGACGCGTCCCAGGTCAATCCGGTCGACCGGGTGCGGGAGCTGATCCACGAGGCGAAGAACCATTTCGCCGAACTGGACGAGGCCGCCGAGACCCTGGCGTCCGACCTCGCCCTGACGGGCCACGAGCCCTTCTTCGCCATCGCCGAGCGCCTGCACGCCCGGCACGGGATCCGGGTGCGCATCATGCCGGTCGACGTGATGCCGGACAGCTTGCGCCGCTACGACCATCACCGGCGCCAGCTCCTGATCTCCGAACTGGTGGATCCTTCCGGAAGGACCTTCCAGGCTGCCTACCAATTGGCCTTCGCCGAGATGCGCGAGACCATCGACGCGCTCGCCGCCCGGCTCGAGCCCACCGACGGACCGGCGCGGCGGCTGCTGCGCGTCTCCTTCGGCAACTACTTCGCCGGCGCCCTCATGATGCCCTATGGCCGGTTCCACGCGGCCGCGGAGGCGCTCGGCTACGACGTGGAGGTGCTGGGCGCCCGCTTCGGCGCGAGCTTCGAGCAGGTGGCGCACCGGCTCACCACGCTGGCCCGCCCGGGCGCGCGGGGAATTCCGTTCTTCCTGGTGCGGGTGGATTCCGCCGGCAACGTGTCGAAGCGCTTCTCCTCGGGCCGGTTCCCGTTCTCGCAGTTCGGCGGCACCTGCCCGCTCTGGAACCTGCACTCCACCTTCCGGATCCCCGGCCAGGTGGCGACCCAGATCGTCGAGCTGCCGGATTCCTCGCGCTGGTTCTCGATCGCCCGCACGGTCAGGCGCGCCTTCAACCCATGGGGAGCGCCCGATCCGCAATTCGTCGTGGGCCTCGGCTGCGAGCTGAAATACGCCCACCGCCTCGTCTATGCCCGCGGCCTCGACCCGGCTTCCGCGGACGCGACGCCGATCGGGGTCAATTGCCGCCTGTGCGAGCGCGCCGCCTGCCCGCAGCGCGCCGCCCCGCCCCTGATGCACGCGCTTATCGTCGACGAGATGAAGCGCGGGATCTCGCCCTTCGAATTCGACGCGACCTGAATTTCAGGCCCGCAGGCGCTTCGGCAGCGGGTCGTCGAGCCAGTGATCCAGAAACCGGTCGAGCCAGCGCGAGACATGCGGGTCGTGCTGGAAGCGTCCGGCGAGCTGCCGGACCCGATCCTGCGCGCCCGGCATGGCGAGCCGCTCCGCGGCACGGACGGTCCAGCGGCACAGCATGGCGTGGGTGACCTCCGGGTGGAACTGGAGGCCGAAGGCCCGCTCGCCGACCCGGATCGCCTGGGTGGGAAAGTCGTCGCCCGTCGCCAGGGTCTCGGCCCCATGCGGGCAGTCGAATCCTTCCCGGTGCCAGTGATAGACATGGCTCGGCCAGGGAACGCCCCAGTCGCCGCTGAGGGCCTCCCCGGCAGGGGTCGGCAACAGCGGGTAATAGCCGATCTCGGCCCGGCCTTCCGGATGGGCCCAGACCCGGGCGCCGAGATGCCTGGCCATCATCTGGGCTCCGAGGCAGAGGCCGAGAACGGGCTTGTTCTCCTTGAGCGGAACCTCGATCCAGTCGATCTCGGTCTTCACGAAATCGTCAGGATCGTTGGCGCTCATCGGACCGCCGAAGAGGACGGCTCCCGTGTGTTCCGCGAGGGTCTCCGGAAGCGGGTCGCCGAACCGGGGACGGCGGATGTCGAGGGGGTAGCCGCGTTCGACGAGCAGGCGCCCGACCCGACCGGGGGTCGAGTGCTCCTGGTGCAGAACGATGAGAACGGGTGCCCTGGACCGCCGCCTAGGCATGGATTTGATCCGATCCGGGAGCATTCATGGGCCGATACAGGCAATCACGCGGGGACATGGTTCGATTATTCGAGCCGGGCGGCGTTCTCCGCAAGGCCCCCAAAGGACGATCAGCCATGCTTCATCCGGATAACCGTCTAGCCGGGGATCTAGGCAGGGGCAGGGGAACGCCCTAAGATCATACCGTAACATTATCATGGGTTATGGCGGTTCTGCCCGGTTTTTGCTTGGATCTGCAAAAATGATAGAAGCGTCTGATTCTCCAGGCTTGAAGTCCAGACCATCCTGCGCATCTTGTTCCGTGCCCTGCTGAGCCATCGGCGGGCGCCCCAGCGTGAAAGAAAGTAAACCCGTGACTGACAGCGTAACCAGCGACGGCGATCTCAACGGCCTGCGCATTCTCGTCGTCGAGGACGAAGCCGCGATCTCCCTGCTCCTGGAAGACATGCTTCTCGACTTCGGCTGCGAGGTGATCGGCCCGGCCGCACGCCTGTCAGCCGCCCTGGACGCCGTGGCGCGCGAACAGGTCGATCTGGCGATCCTCGACGTGAATGTCGCCGGCGAGCCGATCTACCCGGTCGCCGAAGCCCTGGCACAGCGGTCGATCCCGTTCGTCTTCTCGACGGGCTATGGCAGCGCGGGCATCCGGGACGCCTTCCGTGACCGCCCGGTTCTGCAGAAACCCTTTGCCCAGAACGATCTGAAGCAGAAGCTGCTGATGGCACGCGGCAAGTCGGCCTGAAATCGCATCCCGCGGTCATTCCCCTCCCACCTGTTGCGGGAATGCCGCAATCGTTCACCCTGTGCTGCAAAACACATCGTCCGTGATGTGAATCGGCTTTGTTCCTGAGCGTATCCTGCTAAGTTCCAGTAACGTTAGAGCAGGTAACCTTTCGATCGAGCCGACCCTCCATGTCTTTCCGTTCCCTCAGGTTTCTGGCCGCTGCAAGCGTCCTGGCGCTGTCCCTTGCCGATGCTCAGGCGCAGGAGCCCGTGGCGCGCCAAGCCCCCGCTGCGGGCGCCATCGTGGCGGCCAAGGGCGGCGAGGAGATGCGCTTCGTGCGCGAGGACCTCTGGCGCGCCGCCCAGCTCCAGCAGAGCCTCGTGGGCGGCGACACCCTGCGCACCAACGCCATCGGCAATCTGGCGATCCTGTTCAAGGACCAGACCCAGATCCGCGTCGGCCGCAACTCGACCCTGACCGTCAACGACGTGGCCGGCGGCGGCGACGCGAACACCCAGCTCAGCCTCCAGGCCGGCAACATCTGGGCCCGCGCCGCCCGCGGCGGCTCGGGCGTCGACGTCAAGACGCCTGCCGCGGTGGCGGCGATCCGCGGCACCGACTGGTCCCTGTCGGTTGACGGCGCGGGCAAGACCTCCCTGGTGGTGCTGGAAGGCGTCGTCGAGCTCAAGAATCCGCAGGGCGCGGTGACGGTGCGTCAGGGCGAAGGCGCGGTGGCGGCCGTCGGTCAGGCGCCGACGAAATTCGTCCTCGTCAGCCCCAATGACCGCGAGCAGATGCTCTTCTACATGACGATGCGCGAGGTGTTCATCAACCTGCCGACCACGACCTTGGAGACCAGGCAGTTCAAGGCCGAAGGCGCGCGGATCCAGGCTCTGCCGGCCGAAGCCCGCACGGCGGAGGATTGGCTCACCCTTGCCGAAAGCCTCATGAATTCCGGCGACAGGCGTGCGGCGGCGGCCCCCCTGGCGGAGGCCCGCAGCCGCCCGATGACTCGGGCGCAGCGTGCCCGCGCCGACTACCTGGAGGCCCTCATGGCCGGTGCGGACCGCCGCTGGCAGGACGCGATCAGGCTCTTCGAGCGCGCCAAGCCCGGTCTGGACTCCCGGCGCCGCGGCTGGGCCGAGTATGGCCGCTACGCGGCGGCCTCCCTGGCGGATCCGAAGCGGGTCCAGCCGGTCCCGAAGGTCCCGGTCAAGGATCCCAGAACGGCGGAGATCAGTGCCTATCTCACCGGTTTCCGCCAGGATCTCAAAGCCGCCGCCGCCGAGGCGGCGGCCGCCGAAAAGGCATTTCCGAACGATGCCGGCCTTGCCATTCTTTCCGCGTCCCTGGCCCAGGATCTCGACCATCGCGAGGACATGTACGCGGCCTATGAACGGGCCAAGGGCGCCGATCCGACCGATCCGAACGTGGTCGCGTTCGGGGCGACGATCAAGGCGGATTACGCCCGCGACATCGACGGCGCCCTGGCCGACCTCTACGCGGTCGTGAAGACGGAACCGAATTTCTCGCTCCTGAACCAGATCGGCCTGCTCGAACAGGGCCGCGGCGCCTTCGTCGAGGCCGAGGCCGCCTTCCGGCGCGCGCTCGCGATGGAGCCGCAGAACCCGATCCCCTATGTCAACCTGGCCCTTCTCCTCCTCGACCAGAGCCGGGTGGACGAGGCGGGCGCTCTCATCGACAAGGCGCTGGCGCTCGACCCGACCACCGCGTACACGGCCCGTGGACGCTATCTGCTGCAGAAAGGCAGGATGGCCGAAGCGATCGAGTTCATGCTGGCCGGCTCCGCCGTCAATCCGGCTCTCGCCAACGACCAGGTCACCCTGGCCGACGGCTATTTCCAGAACGGCGATTACGAGCTCGCCTGGCAGACCCTCGACAATGCCGACAGGCTCGATCCGAGATCTCCCATCATCCCCATCCTGCGCACGGCCTTTGCCCTCGACCTTTATCTTGCCGACGAGGCGATCCTGGCCGCGCGCGAGGCCCTGAAGCGCTACCGGGACCGGGGCGGCGATTATGCCGGGATCTCGGTCAGCAAGCAGACCGGCTCCTATCCGGTCGAGGCCTACCGCTTCATCAACCTGCACGATTGGGCGCGCTTCTACGCCGACCGCACCTTCGATCCCTTCGAAGCCCAAGGCTATTTCGATCAGGCGATCGTCAGCCGCCCCGGCCTGTTCGCCACCGAACCGACGCTCGATACTGCGGAAGGCACGGACCTCAACAGCGCCGCCCTGAACCTCTCGATCCAGGGATTGCTTCTCGATCCCCTGGCCGTCGCTGGGCGCATCGGGCGCTACGATCCGATCCGCCGCCCTTTTCTCGATACGGAAATCGGTGGCGGGGCGATCGTGCGCGGCGGCCAGGTCGGCTATCAATCGGGCGTGTTGGTCAACGGCTTCGTCAACGAGCCGCTGCCCACGAGCTTCAGCCTCTCCGCGAGCGCCAACGAGGCCCGCGGCGATCTGACCGCCGACAACGAGAGGGGACGGGGCATCACCTTCAGCCTCGGCACCGCACCCAGCGCCGCTGATCGCTTCCTGTTCATGGGCTGGGCGAACGAGGGACAGCCGGGCCTGACCGACATCAACCGGATCGACCTCACACAGCATATCGAGCGGGACACGACCAACCTGTTCGGAATGGCCGGCTGGAGCCACACCTTCGGGTACCGGAACGTGCTTTCGGCCGCCGTGTTCGCGAGCCGGAACGACACGCTCGACCGCGGTGAGGTCTGGGATTACGGGTTCTACCCCGAACTCGGCAATCCCTATGCCATCCACACCCTCTGGAGCCAGAAGCAGCGCGTCGACGGCGTGGTCGGCGCCGTCAGCCACGCCATCGGGATCGGCGACTTCAACTTGCGCTACGGGCTGGAGGCGCAGGCCGGTCAATTGCGCGACAGAGGCGTCAGCAACAGCGATCTCTACTACTTCAGCGGCATCGGCAGCGACAGCGACAGCGTCGCGTCCGAGAGCCCGTTCCGCGGAGGCCGCGCGTATGCGGACGTCCTGTGGCGTCCGAACGACTGGTTCGAGGCCGAGGCCGGGATCCATCGCACCTTCCTCGACGTCAGATACGACAGGCCCGATGTCTGGGTCTCGCCCCGCTTCGGCATCGGCATCTCGCCGCTGGAAGGGCAATGGCTCCGCGCCGCCTATGTGGAGAACGCCGACACGTTCCTGAGCTACACGCTCGCGCCGACCACGACGGTCGGGTTGATCCCCAACGATACGCCCGCCAGCGGGCCGACCAAGAGCCTCGTGCTGCGCTGGGATGCGGAATGGACGCCGCGAGTCTTCACGGCCCTGGAATATCAGCGGCAGACCGTGAACGATCTCAACGTTCCCAGGATCAACACGCTGAGCAGCTTCGAGGACATCGAGGAGGCCCGCGCCGAATGGCTCGCCGCCACGATCAATGTCTGGCTCGGTCATGGGATCGGCGTCTTCGGCACCGTGGGCGGAGCGACGTCGAAGATTTTGGAAAGCTCGCGGAGGGATGAGCCCACAGGCATCGGCGAGCCGGTTCCCTACATTCCGGAGCGCTTTGCCCGCTTCGGGATGACCTTCGTCCATCCGAGCCGCCTGCGGTTCACCCTGACCCAGAATTTCATCGGCGAGCGCTCGGGCTCCTACGGGAACGACCGGCTCGATTCGTACTGGACGACCGACGCCGCCCTGACCTGGGAAACGCCGGACCGGCGCTTCCAGGTCGGCGTGACGGCGCTGAACCTGTTCGACCAGAGATACGATTTCGGGTTCGACATCCCGGCTCCGGGCCGCACCGTGGCGGCGAGCGTGAAGGCGCGGTTCTGAGTGAGCGGCGGAGGATCGACAGCGAGAGACCACGCAGGAGAGCCCCTCTGGCGTCACTTCGCCATGGCCGCGCTGATCGCCGCTCTGCTGATCCCGGTTCTCGCCTTCCCACCCTTTCGCCTGGTCGAGGCGCGGCTCTACGACATTCTCTCCGTCATCGCGCCGCCCCTGCCGGCGCAGCCGGGCGCCGTGGTGGTGGCCATCGACGAGCCGTCCATCGGCGAAGTCGGCCAGCGCTGGCCCTGGTCGCGGGAGCTTCACGCCAGGCTGGTCGAGAACCTGCGGGCCGCCGGCGCGAAGGTGATCGCCTTCGACATCATCTTCGCCGACCCGACCACGGAGGTGGCCGACACGGCCTTCGCAGGGGCGCTCGGACCGGACGTGGTGCTGGCCGCCGACGACGTGACCACGCCGCTGGCCCAGGGCGTTCAGGTCACCCGGGTCATGCCTCTCGATCCGTTCATCGATGCCGGCGCGGCCATCGGCGTGGCGTCCTTGGATCTCGACGGCGACGCCTATCTGCGGCGCATGCCGCCATTGAACGACAGCCTGGCGGCCGAAGTGCTTCGCCTGAAGGGCGAACCGCAGGGGCCCGCCCCGGACGGCGCCCTGATCCAGTATTTCGGGCCGGCCCGCTCCTATCCGACCGTCTCCTATTACCAGGCCCTGAAGCCGGACGAGTTCCTGCCGCCCGGATTCTTCAAGGACCAGGTCGTGCTGGTGGGCCTGAGCCTGAAGCAGGCGACCTCCGCCGAGATCGGCGCGCCCGATACCTTCCCGACGCCCTATACGCTTACGGAAGGGACGCTCACGGCGGGCGTGGAGGTCCAGGCCACGATCCTCGACAATCTCAGGCACAATCTCTACGTGCTGCCCGTGCCCCGGCTCGTCATGGCGCTTCTGGTGATCGCCGGAGCCCTCCTGGCCGCCGCCTTCTCCACCCGGGGCGTGTCCTGGCGGACCGGGCTCGCGGCGGCGTTCCTGGTCGCGTTCTTCTTCGTCGGGGCATGGGCCATGCTGCGCCTCGGCCGCGTCTGGGCCCCGCCGGCCCTGCCGGCCGCCGCGGCGCTCGCCGTCTTCGGCGCGCGGTTCGGGCTCGATTACGCCCGGGAGCGCCATCTGCGCCGCACCGTGTCGGAAGCCTTCTCGCGCTACCTCTCGCCGGATCTTGTCGCTCAGCTCGCCCGTGATCCGAGCGCCCTCAAGCTCGGCGGCGAACGCCGCGAACTCTCGATCCTGTTCTGCGACGTGCGCGGCTTCACGACCCTGTCCGAGAAGCTGAAGGACGAGCCGGAGCGGCTGACCGCTCTCATCAATCGCCTGCTCGATCCGCTCTCCGAAGCGGTGCTCGCGGAAGGCGGAACAATCGACAAATACATCGGCGATTGCGTGATGGCGTTCTGGAACGCGCCGCTGCCGAGCCCGAACCATCCGCTGCGCGCGGCTAGGGCGGCCATGCGCATGCTGGAGGCGGTCGAAATCCTGAACGCCGAGCTGAGCCGGGAACAGGGCGAGGACGCGCCGCGCTTCGCCATCGGGGTGGGCATCAACACCGGCGATTGCGTGGTCGGCAACGTGGGATCGCGCTGGCGCTACGATTACTCGGTTCTCGGCGACACGGTGAACCTCGCCTCGCGCCTGGAGAGCCTGTCGAAGGAATACGGCGTTTCCATCGTGCTCGGGCCCGCGACGGCGAGCGCCCTGCAGGAGCATTTCGTGCTGATCGAACTCGACCGGATCGCCGTGAAAGGCCGCGCCGAGAAGACGGCCATCTTCACCATCCTGGCGCCCGCAACCCAACCTCAGGATCCGGCGCTAGCCGAATTGATCGAGCTGCATCCGACGGTTCTCGACACCATCGGGGCCGGACGGCGGGTGGAAGCCCTCGCGCTCGTCCGGCACTGCCAGACGCTCGCCCCTTCCCTGTCGCGCTATTACGGCAAGCTCCTGCTGAAGGCGACGGCTCTCCCGGAGTGACCCGCCGCCGGCTTCCGGCACCCGGGATCGCACCTTCGTTCTGCGCGACCAGGTCCGACGTCCGGACGAAACGTCTTTTCGAAGACCTGACTTTGCGAACGAATTGCAAGTAAAAACAAAGTCTTGCGCTTGGGAAAACAGCCTCTATAAGGTCGCCTCGTTTCCCGCAGAACTCTCTCGTCAAGCATCGCGCCATGGACAAGATTCAAAAACTTGCCCTGGGCAGCATTTTCGTCGGAACGGTTGTTCTCGTTCTGAAATATGCCGCCTACTACATTACGGGCAGCATTGCGCTTTATTCGGATGCGCTGGAAAGCATCATCAATGTGGTGACCGCGTTGGCGGCCTTCATGGCGGTGCGCCTGAGCGCTGCCCCGGCGGACGCCAACCATCCCTACGGACACCACAAGGTGGAGTATTTTTCCGCCGTCCTCGAAGGCGTTCTGATCATCGTGGCCGCGCTGGCGATCCTGCGGGAGGCCTATTTCGGCTTCCTGTCGCCGAAGATGATCGACGCCCCCATGGAGGGCCTGGCGATCAATGCCTTCGCGGGCGTCATCAACGCCTTCTGGTCCTGGCTGCTGATCAGCCGCGGACGGCGCATGCGCTCCCCGGCGCTTGTGGCCGACGGGCGCCATCTCCTGACCGATGTGATGACCTCGGCGGGAGTCCTGATCGGCCTTCTGCTGGTTCCCATCACGGGCTGGTACTGGCTCGACTCCGCCCTTGCGGCTCTGGTGGCCGTCAACATCCTCTGGTCCGGCTGGGGGCTGATGAAGGAAAGCATCGGCGGCCTCATGGACGAGGCCCTGCCGGAGGCGACGCTCGCCCGCGTGCGCGAGGTCATCGCGGTCAACGCGGAAGGCGCCATCGAAGCGCACGACCTGCGCACGCGCCATGCGGGCCGGATGACCTTCATCGATTTCCATCTCGTGGTGCCCGGCCACATGAGCGTGACCGACGCCCACGACATCTGCGACCGCCTGGAACGGGCGCTCAAGGCCGCCGTGCAGGACGCGCTCATCACGATCCATGTCGAGCCCGACAACAAGGCCAAGCACGCCGGCATCGTGGTTCTCTGACGCCTCGCGTGGCTTGCGCGGACACATCGCCCGTGGCATTCATCCGCGCATGACCGATCGTGCGACCCCGGCCGCAACCCTTTGGTGGCGCTCCTGACAGGAGCGGCACGTCGTCATGTTTTTCGCCACGACCATAGCCGCCACGTGTGGCAGGCATCGTTCGTGATCCAATCAGGCCCTTCCTCATGGCGGCTCTCATCCGGAGAAGCCCCATGTCTACACATCCCGTTTCACGCCCTGTCGTGCTCGTGCGGGCCGGCACGCCGGCGGCGCGCAATGCCACGCAGGCGACTCTGGACGAACTGCGCGGGAGCCTGGGACTGTTCACCCTGGAGCAGCCCGGGCTCCAAGCGCCGTGATGCAGCGTAGTACCGAACCGAGCCACACGCGACGCCTGCTTCAAGCATCAGCGCCAGGTCGTCACGGCGCGAGGTCAAAGATTAATAGAAAGTAAACGCACGCAACTATATCATAGTCAGGGGCAATTTACTGCTGCTGTTGCCTGTTCTCGCATCTTACTAAGTAATATTCCGTAATGTGCGATGCAGCATGGAACGATTATAAACAAGACACCTGTTGCAAGCGCGTCGCGGGGGCGTGCGCCTCCCGCGGCGATGCGGGCAGGTCATCGAAGGACTATGCGTTTTCTCAATAACCTGAAGCTGATCGTCAAGTTAGCGATTCCCACCTTTATTCTCGTCGCCGTCAGCATTGGCCTGATCGTCATGGCCGATCGCGGTTTGAACAATATTGCCGATGACACCACGGATCTGGTCGAGCATGACGTGGCCCGTCTGACGGCCATCCTGCAGATCAACGCCGAGGTGAACGAGGCGAGCATCCAGGAGAAGAACCTCATCCTTCTCAATGCCGGCCAGCAGGATCGCCTGAAGAGCGGCGAAGGCGTTTATCAGGAGTACAAGAAGCTGGCCCTGCAGCATGCCAAGGAACTCGTCGATCTCTCGAATACGGCGGAGCGCCGCAAGATCAACGAAGAGATCCAGGCGACCCTGAACACCTATTTCGACTTCATGGACAAGAGTGTCGCCTTTGCCATGCAGGACAACGACCCGGCAGCCTTGGCGATCTCCAACGGCGAAGGCCGCGACGTTCGCAAGAAGGCCCGTGAACTGCTCACCGCGC
Organism: Microvirga sp. HBU67558; assembly: GCF_018069605.1. Taxonomy (NCBI): domain Bacteria; kingdom Pseudomonadati; phylum Pseudomonadota; class Alphaproteobacteria; order Hyphomicrobiales; family Methylobacteriaceae; genus Microvirga; species Microvirga sp. HBU67558. The sequence goes on from NZ_JAGPUP010000502.1 coordinate 33,971, forward strand.
GGATCGACGCGAACAAGAAGGCTCTGGCCGAGTCGGCTGACGATGGCGCAGAGCTTGCCGATGAGACATCGACAACGCTCATCGCATCGGCGGTCGTCGGCATTCTGTCGGCTCTCGGGTTGCTCGGTGCGATCGTGATCGTCGGCATTACCCGCCCGCTCGGTGCAATGGCCGGCGCCATGGGCCGGCTGGCGGACGGCGACCTGTCGGTCGAGGTGACCGGCGTGGAGCGCAA
>NZ_JAGPUP010000503.1:0-34876 GCF_018069605.1 Microvirga sp. HBU67558
TCCTGGCTCGAACGCCCCCTATCGCAGAGCCCGATCGTGTCTGCCCCGGGGCTGAATCAAGGCCAAGCCTGGGCATTGCCTGAACCTATCCTTTTGGACCCGAGACCCCACGGGTCCGATCCCAAAAGTGGGTCCACTTTTCACGTCCGATGCTTTAGCCCAGGCGGGCACGAATGGACATCACCCCTGCCAGGGTCAGGGCAGCGAAGGCGGCTCCCGCCAGAAACGTGCCCTGGGGTCCGAGGCTGTCCCAGAGGGCTCCGGCAAGGACGCTCGCCAGCAGCAGCGCCACCCCGGTGACCAGGTTGAACATGCCGAAGGCCGTGCCGCGCAGCTCCGCCGGGGCCGCTTCCGCCACCAGGGTGGCGAGCAGGCCCTGGGTGAACCCCATGTGCAGCCCCCAGAGCGCGACGCCGACCACCAGAGCCCCCAGTCCGGACGCAAAGGCCAGGACCAAATCGGCCCCTACCAGCATCAGCAGCCCGACGATCAGGAGCGTCACGCGGTCCATGCGGTCGGCCAGCACACCGACCGGATAGGCCGACAGCGAATAGGCCACCCCCATGATGACCAGCACAAGGGGAACGAACGCCACCGGCAAGCCCACCGACTGCGCCCGAAGCAGCAGAAAGGCCTCGCTGAACCGCGCCAGGGTGAACAATGCGGCCACCGCCACCACCCACCAGTACATGGCGCCCAACCGGCGGAGCTCGCTCCGGCTCAGCGGCATGCGCACTTGGCGCAGCCCCGGCGGGCGCTCCGGTTCCCTGACCCAGATCAGCAGCACGGCCACGGCCAGAACGGCCGGAACGACGGCGACCCAGAACACGGTCTGGAAATGATCGGCTGTCAGCCACATCAGCCCGATGGCCAGCAGGGGTCCCGTGAAGGCCCCGATGGTGTCGAGGGACTGGCGCAACCCGAAGCTCGCCCCGCGCAGATGCGGCGGCGCGATGTCGGCCACCAGGGCGTCGCGCGGCGCGCCGCGGATGCCCTTGCCGATCCGGTCGAGGAAGCGCGCCGCGATGAGGCCGTCGATGGCAGATGCCAGCGGGAAGATCGGCTTGGTGAGCGCCCCGAGACCATAGCCGAGAACCGCCAGGAGCTTGCGCTGGCCGAGCCAGTCGCTGAGCGCGCCGGAGAAGATCTTGGTGATGGAGGCGGTGGATTCGGCAATGCCCTCGATGATCCCGACTGCCAGCGCCGAGGCGCCGAGCACGGACACCATGTAGATCGGCAACAGGGCGTGGATCATCTCGGACGAGATGTCCATCAGCATCGACACGAAGCCGAGAGCCCAGACGCCTGTCGGAATCCCCTGGCGGGATGCCCTGCGGGGGCTCTCGTCGACTGTCATTCCCATATGCCCCTGTTGGTTCGAACCGAGCGTTTCACAGAGGCTGTTAGGAAGTCTGCCGTGGTCTGTCCAGATGCGCTGTCCGGGTGCGCCGGGCGTTCGGGCGACCGGCCGCGGCTTTTCCGCCGCATCCTGTCCCGAAGCCGGGATGGAACCTGTCGGACCTCAGGTTGAGCCCTTGGTCGATCTGCGGGGCCGCCTGGTCTTGGCCGGAGCCTCGGATGCGGCTTCGAGGGCCTCGACGGCCGCGACGGGAGGCGCCTCCTCGACCGTCGCGTCCGAGCGGTCCGATGCGGCCTCGGATGACCCGTCCTCGGCCTTGAGGGCACGTTCCGCCTCCAGCCAATGGTCCTCGGGATTGCCGCTCCGGCCCCGGCGCTCCCAGATCTCGTACGCCCTCGTCCGAATCCTCTCCTCGCGGTGATCCATGCTTCGCCTCCTGGGGCAACGGCTTCGAGACTGTCGAATGTGGGACGCCGCCACCCGGCGACAACAGCCCGGGACTTGCGCGATGCTGCCGCGCCCCCGCGTGGGCCTTGTGGACGCCCACGACCCGTGATGGCCCCTAGGCGACGCCGTCAGCTTCGATTTCTCTCCCGAAACGGGAGATCACGTCGGTGAGGAGCCTCTCGTCCTCCCGATGCGGCACGTGCCCGGCTCCTGGCAGGATGCAGGCCGTGCCACGCCCGGCGGCGATGCGTCGGGGATGTTCGACAGAACCGTACTCGTCACGCTCTCCATGAATGGCCAGCACCGGGCAGCGGACCGCCTCCAGGGCCTCGTCCAGGGACCAATGCGCAAAATCAGGCGACAGCCAGGTGCCGATCCAGGCCTCGACGGCCCATGGGGCCTTGTCGCCGTGGTATCGCGCCAGGCGCGCAAGCTGGGCCGGATCCTGGAAGTCGCGCTGCGCGACGCGGATACCCTCGAGGGTCCTGTCCTCGACGAAGGCCTGAGCGGCGACCGTGACGAGCGCGCGGCACCGCGTCGGGAAGCGGGCTGCCGTCTCGACGGCCATGGCGCCCCCCACGCTGTGGCCGCAGACGATGAAGTCCCGCACGTCGAGCTGCTCGCACACCTGGGGCACGACGTGCTGCGCCTCCCGGCCGATGAAGTCGAACGGCAGCCGACACGGATAGGCATCCGAGCGGCCAAAGCCGAGGCGATCATAGGCGATGACCCGCCTGCCCGTCGCAGCCGCGAGAGCCTTCGGGAAACTGCGCCAGAGCTCCACGCAGCCGAGGGAATCGTGGAGCAGCACGATCGGCGCACGCCCGGCATTCGCAGGAACCTCCGGCGTCCAGATCCTGGCGAAGAGGCTGCCCCCCTCGATCAGAATCCGGGTGTCCTGCTCGCTGATCGTGGCCGGGGGGTTGTCGGGCATGGCGGTGGTCCGCGCTCTCTCGTTCTGCGATCGCTTACCGCGCCCGAAGGCAGGCGGCAACCACCTCGGATCGAGCGCCTGTCGAACAGGCCCGATGCTCGAGCCGCCCTATGCGTTGTCGCCGTGAATGGCGGCGATCACGGCATCGGTGACCTGACGGGTCGTGGCCGAGCCGCCGAGATCCGGCGTATGCAGCGCGGGATCGGCCGTCACCCGCTCGATCGCCCGCATGAGGCGCTCGGCGGCCGGCTTCTCGCCGAGATGCTCCAGCATCATGGTTGCCGTCCAGAACGTGCCGACAGGATTGGCGATGCCCTTCCCCGTGATATCGAAGGCCGACCCATGGATCGGCTCGAACATCGAGGGGAATGTCCGCTCCGGATTGAGGTTGGCGGTCGGCGCGATGCCGAGCGAGCCGGCGAGCGCCGCAGCCAGATCAGACAGGATGTCCGCATGCAGGTTGGTGGCCACGATGGTGTCGAGGCTCTGGGGCTTGAGGGTCATGCGCATGGTCATGGCGTCGACCAGCATCTTGTCCCAGGTCACGTCCGGGAAGTCCTGCGCCACCTCGGCGGCGATCTCGTCCCACATGACCATGCCGTGGCGCTGCGCGTTCGATTTCGTCACCACCGTCAGGAGCTTGCGCGGCCGCGACTGCGCGAGCCTGAAGGCATAGCGCATGATGCGGGTGACGCCGGCCCGGGTGAAGATCGAGACTTCGGTTGCGACTTCTTCCGGCAGGCCGCGGTGCGAGCGCCCGCCCTGGCCGGCATACTCGCCCTCGGAGTTCTCGCGCACGATCACCCAGTCGAGATCCTTCGCGGCCACGTTGCGAAGCGGTCCTTCGATCCCCGGCAGGATGCGCGTCGGGCGCACATTCGCGTATTGGTCGAAGGGCTGGCAGATCGCCAGGCGCAGTCCCCACAGGGTGACGTGATCGGGCACGTCCGGCGCGCCCACGGCGCCGAAATAGATCGCATCGAATCGTCGAAGGGTCTCGCGGCCGTTCTCCGGCATCATGACGCCATGGGTCTTGTAGTAGTCCGAGCCCCAGTCGAAGGTCTCGAATTCGAGCCCGAAGCCGCCGTCGCGGGCTGCCAGGGCCTGGAGGACCTCGACGCCGGCCGCGATGACTTCCTTGCCGATTCCATCGCCCGGAATGGCGGCTATCTTGTAGCTGTTCATGATGGCACCTGATGTTGTCGGCCGCCGGACGGGCAGCGGCCGAGGATCGTGTTGGATTCGATTAGCCGAGGGCCTCGGCCACGGCCTTGCCGGTGGTCTCGGTTCCCGCATTTCCGCCGAGATCGCGGGTGCGCAGGGTCCGCTCGCTCAAGACGTCCTCGATGGCCTGGACGATGGCGGCGGCCGCTTCCGCTTCACCGAGATGCTCCAGCATCATGGCGCCGGCCCAGATCTGGCCGATGGGGTTGGCGACACCCTGGCCGGCGATGTCGGGCGCCGAGCCGTGGACCGGCTCGAAGAGCGAGGGGAAATCGCTGTTCGGATTGATGTTGCCCGAGGGCGCGATGCCGATCGTGCCCGTGCAGGCGGGTCCGAGATCGGACAGGATGTCGCCGAAGAGGTTCGACGCGACGACTACGTCGAACCAGTCGGGATGCAGCACGAAATGGGCGGTCAGGATGTCGATGTGGTACTTGTCCCACTTCACGTCCGGATAGCGTTTGGCCATCTCCTCCACGCGCTCGTCCCAATAGGGCATGGTGATCGAGATGCCGTTCGACTTCGTGGCCGAGGTCAGGTGCTTCTTCGGGCGCTTCTGGGCGAGGTCGAAGGCGAATTGCAGCACCCGGTCGACGCCGATGCGCGTCATCACGGTTTCCTGGATGACGACCTCGCGGTCCGTGCCGGGGAACATCTTGCCGCCGATGGACGAGTACTCGCCCTCGGTGTTCTCGCGCACGACCCAGAAGTCGATATCGCCGGGCTTGCGGTTGGCGAGCGGCGTCGGCACTCCCGGCATCAGCCGCACGGGCCGCAGGTTGATGTACTGGTCGAACTCGCGCCGGAACTGCAGCAGCGACCCCCAGAGGGAGACGTGGTCCGGGATCTTCTCCGGCCAGCCGACGGCTCCGAAGAAGATGGCATCGTGCGAGCCGATCTGCTCCTTCCAGTCCTCCGGCAGCATGCGGCCATGCTTGGCGTAGTAGTCGTAGGACGAGAAGTCGAAATGATCGAGCTGCAGGTCGAAGCCGAACTTCTTGGCCGCGGCCTCCAGCACCCTCACGCCCTCGGGGGTCGTTTCCTTGCCGATGCCGTCGCCCGGAATGACGGCGAGCCGATAGCGCTTCTTTTGATCCGATGCCATGTGAAAATCCGTTCGTCTCTCATGAAGGCCCGAGGACGGATGCGAGGGCCGGAAGCGCCCGCATCCGCTCCGGGTCGTTACTGTCCCGTAACCCCCGAGGCCTTGATGACGGGCACCCATTTGTCAATCTCGGAGCTCACGAGCTTGGCGAGCGCCTCTGGGGTCTGGCCCGCCTCGTCCGGAAGCTCGGCGCCGAGATCGAGAAGGCGCTTGCGGGTGGTCTCGTCCTTGAGGGCGGCCTTGGCGGCGGCATTGAGCTTCGTGATGATGTCCTTGGGCGTTCCCTTCGGGGCGAAGAGCGCGTTCCAGCCAGTCGCCTGGAACTGCGGCAGCCCCTGTTCGGCCGATGTCGGCACATCCGGAATGACCGGGAGGCGGTTCTGCACCGCGACCACCAGTCCGTTCGCCTCCTTCGCCTGCACGGTCGGCACGATAGCGACCGTCTGATCGCACACATAGTCGACCTGCCCGCCGAGCAGCGCGTTCAAGGCCGGGCCCGAGCCGCGGAACGGCACATGCTGCGGCTTGACGCCGAGCAGGGATTCCAGGAACAGGCAGGTCAGGTGCGAGGTCGAGCCGACGCCGCCCGAGCCATAGTTCATCTTGGGCGCATTGGCTTTCAGATAGGCGACGAATTCCTTGAAGTCCTTGACCGGCAGGTCCTTCTTGGCGACCACGAGCATCGGTGTGGCGGCCGAGTTCATGATCGGCTCGAAATCGACGCGCGGATCATAGGCCAGCTTGGGATAAAGGCCGACGCTCGCCGCCTGCGTGCCCAGATTGCCCATGAGGATCGTGTAGCCGTCCGGCTCGGCCTTCGACACGCGGGTCACGCCGACGGTGCCTCCCGCTCCGGTGACGTTCTCGACCACGAGCTGCTGACCGAGCGTGCGGCCCATGTGATCGGCCATGAGGCGAGCCACCACGTCCGTCGTGCCGCCGGCGGAGAACGGCACCACCAGGGTGATGGGCCGCGTCGGGTAGGTTCCCTGCGCCTGTGCGGCTGTCGCGACGAGGCCCAGGGCCGCCGCGAGGGTCAAGAGAGTTTTCTTCATAGGCGTTTCCTTCCCTTGAGGGTTTTGGCGACGGGATCGGCATCTCTTGCCCGTCGCGTCCGGCGGCCCGCGGTTTATGCACCGTGTGGCCTGGTCCATCTGCCCCTGAATGCCCCCGCTTTCACGAGCGGCCCGGTTACCGCCACCTGTTGCGTAGCAGCTTCCATGGAAGTTGGCATGCAAGCACTCTGGGCGTCGACCCGGTGGTTTGTCAAGGATCCATTCAATCTTGTATGGAAGATCCGACCGGGGCATGATGAGGCCGGAGGACGCATGGCGAGCAAGTTGAAGCAGGTGCGGACGGTCGAGACCGCGAAGAAGCCGTCCCTGGTGGAGGACGCCTACAGGGCCCTCAAGGACGCGATCCGCGACAACGTCTTCCCGCCCGGATACCAGGGCTCCGAGCAGGAGATCGCGCTGCGGCTCGGCATGAGCCGAACGCCGGTGCACGAGGCCATCATCCGCCTGCAGGAGGACGGGTTGGTCCGGGTGCTCTCCAAGCGGGGCGTGCAGGTCTGTCCGCTCTCCCCGGAGGACATTCGGGAGATCTACGACGTCGTGATCGCCATCGAGGCGCGCGCGGCGGAGCTTCTGGCCGCCATGCCTCTGGAGGCTCGAAGCCAAGTGGCCCAGGAACTCGAGGAGGCGACCGCCCGCATGGAACAGGCCCTTCGCAGGGACGATCTCCACGCCTGGGCGACGGCCGATGACCAGTTCCACCGGCTCCTCGTGGAGCGGTGCGGCAACAGCCGGATCCTCCGGATCGCCCAGACCATCACCGACCAGGCTCATCGGGCCCGGATGCTCACCCTCAGGCTCCGGTCGAAACCGACCGGATCGGCCGCCGCCCACAGGGCCATGGCCGAGGCGATCCGGACCGGGCAGGTGGCCGAGGCCCATCACCGCGCCCGCCAGCACCGGATCGACGCCCGGGACGAGCTTCTCCCGCTGATCGCGAGCGTCGGCATCAAGCATCTGTGATGTGCCCGCTTTGGCGCCATGACACCATCGAGAGGAAGAATTCATGGAAATCCACGCTGCAGGAGCGTTTCCGACGAAGCAGGCCCCGGCCGATGCCTTCACGGGAACCGTCTGGCATGATCCGATCGTCGATGCCCCGCCCCCGGCGCGCATCCGCGCCAACCGTGTCACGTTCGAGCCCGGCGCCCGGACGGCCTGGCACACGCATCCGCTCGGCCAGACCCTTCATGTGATCCTGGGCGTCGGGCGCGTGCAGACCTGGGATGGCCCGGTCCGGGAGATCAAGGCCGGCGACAGCGTCTGGATCCCACCGGGCGAGAAGCATTGGCATGGGGCGGCACCCCATGCCGGCATGGTCCATATCGCCATGCAGGAGGCCCTCGACGGCACGCATGTGACGTGGCTGGAACACGTCACGGACGAGCAGTACCGCGTCCCACCGGTGACCTGAGAGCCTCAGCGAGGGTCACTCGGCCAGTTCGCGCATCACCTTGATCAGGTCCGACTTGCCTTCGAACCCGATGCCGGGCAGTTCCGGCATGACGATGTGGCCATTCTCCACCCGCACGCTGTCCGGGAATCCCCCATAGGGCTGGAACAGGTCCGGATAGCTCTCGTTGCCTCCGAGCCCGAGGCCGGCCGCGATGTTGAGCGACATCTGGTGCCCCCCGTGTGGGATGCACCGCGAGGGCGACCAGCCGCACTGCTCGAGCGCGTCGAGGGTGCGCAGGTACTCCACCAGCCCGTAGGACAGGGCGCAGTCGAACTGCAGCCAGTCGCGGTCCGGCCGCATGCCGCCGTAACGCAGGAGATTGCGGGCATCCTGATGCGAGAAGAGGTTCTCGCCGGTCGCCATCGGGCCGGGATAGAACTCGGACAGCGCCGCCTGGAGCGCGTAGTCGAGCGGATCCCCCGCCTCCTCGTACCAGAACAGCGGATACTGGCGCAGCATCTTGGCATAAGCGATCGCGGTCTCGAGATCGAAGCGCCCGTTGGCATCGACGGCAAGCTGCGCCTGGGATCCGATCTCGGCAAGCACGGCCTCGATCCGGCGCTGGTCCTCGGCGATCGAGGCGCCGCCGATCTTCATCTTCACGACGGTGTAGCCGCGGTCGAGATAGCTGCGCATCTCGGCCCGCAGGGCGCCGTCGTCCTTGCCCGGATAATAGTAGCCGCCGGCCGCATAGACGAAGACGCGCGGATCGGCCTCGCGGCCCTTGCGCTCGGCCAGCAGGCGGAAGAGCGGCTTGCCCGCGATCTTGGCGGTGGCATCCCAGATCGCCATGTCGAGGGTGCCGACCGCCACCGAGCGCTCGCCGTGCCCGCCGGGCTTCTCGTTCTTCATCATCGTGGCCCAGATCTTGTGCGGATCCAGGTTGTCGCCGCTCTCGTCGAGCAGGCTGTCGGGAGCAGCCTCGAGGATCCGGTCGCGGAAACGCTCGCGGATGAGGCCTCCCTGGCCGTAACGGCCGTTCGAGTTGAAGCCGTAGCCGACGACGCGGCGGCCGTCGCGCACCACGTCGGTCACCACGGCGACGAGGCTCGTCGTCATCTTGGTGAAGTCGATATAGGCGTTGCGGATCGGCGAGGCGATCGGCTGGGTGATTTCGCGGACGTCGATGATGCGCATGGACAACCTTCTCGCGCTTGCAGGATGCGGATTGAAGGTCTTCATACGCCTGGACAGCGCCGGAGGGCCAATGCCAAGATCGGTTCGCGTTATGCATGATCGGCATCGATATGGACCTGACCTGGCTTGAGGACTTCCTGGCTCTGGCAGAGCAGAGCAACTTCTCCAGAGCGGCGGAGGCCCGCCATGTCTCCCAGCCTGCCTTCAGCCGTCGCATTCGTGCGCTCGAGGATTGGGTCGGCACACCCCTGTTCGTGCGGGGAACCCAGGGGGCGAGTCTGACGCGGGCCGGGCTCCACTTCCGGCCCCTGGCCGAGGACCTGATGCGCAATCTGCATCGCGCGCGCCGCGAGACGCGTTCCGCGGGCGAGCGCGAGACGGGATCGTTGGCGATCGCCGCGACGCACGCCCTGTCCTTCACGTTCTTTCCCGGCTGGATCCGCCGGCACATGCAGGTCGAGGCGCTCGGCACGCTCAACCTGATCTCGGACAGCATGGAGGCCTGCGAGCAGATCATGCTCGGCGGCGAGGTGCATTTCCTGCTCTGCCACGCCCACGCCGACGCGCCGACGCGTTTCGATGGCAGCCGCTTCGAGAGCATCCGGGCAGGCGAGGATCTCCTGGTCCCGGTCTGCGCTCCCGATGCGGATGGTGAGCCCCTCTGGCCACTGCCCGGCACGTCCGGGAGGCCGTCGCGGCTCCTCGCCTACAGCTCCGCATCCGGGCTCGGCCGCATCCTGGCGGCCCACCCGGTCGGGAGCACCGAGGCGGGCCACCTGGAAAGCGCCTTCACGTCGCATCTCGCCGCCACCTTGATGACCATGGCCCGCGAGGGACACGGCGTCGCCTGGCTCCCGCTCGGGCTCACCGAGGAGGATCTGGCGCGTCAGCGACTGGTGCGGGCCGGACCCGACAGGTTCGACATCCCGGTCGAGATCCGCCTGTTCCGGTCGCCCGATTGCCGCAACCACGCCGCGGACGAACTGTGGAGACGGATTCTCGAACAGGAGAGCGGCAGGGATTAGCCGTTCATGAGGTTGACGATCCGTGGGGAGGACAAGATTTCAGCCGAAGAGCCGCCAGTCCTGCGCGGGCGCCACGTCGAAGGGCGGATCCGGAGCGTCGCTCGCGAGCGTCCGGATCTTCTCCTCGACCAGGTCGGCCAGGACGCTTCTCGGAGTCGAGGCTCGCACTTCACTGACAGCCTCTCGGATCTGCTTCAGATCCAGGGGCGACAGCCTCGCCTGTCCTGGCCCCTTGAACTCCTGATTCGACGTCATGGACGATTCTCCGTCAGGGCTGACACGGCAGTGAAAGGGCGCGCTTGCGGAGATCAGCGTAGGCGTGGCCGTTTTCCCGTCGCATTGCGGGAGAATTACAAATCCGTAATGCAGCCGGCCGCATCGTGCGGGAACCAAATCCCGATCGACGCTCGCCTCAGGCGGCAGGCGTCAGATCGCCGAGCACCGTCGGGATCAGTTCCGAGACTGTCGGATGGATCGGCACCGCCCATTGCAGGGTCGGGTAATCGGCGCCGGCATTCATCATGTCGAGGATGCCGTGGATCGCCTCGTCGCCGCCTGTTCCGAGAATGGCCGCCCCGAGGATCTTTTTCGTGTCGGCGTCGGCGACGATCTTCATGAAGCCCTTGGTCTCGTCCTTCTCGATCGCGCGGCCGACCCGGGTCATCGGGCGCTTGGACACGAGGAGCGGGCGGCCGGTCCTGCGTGCCTCCATCTCCGTCATGCCGACGCGGCCGAGCGGCGGGTCGATGTAGAGCGCGTAGCCCGGGAGCCGGTCGCTCACCCGCCGCGACGCCCCGTCGAGCAGATTGGCCGCGACGATCTCGTAATCGTTATAGGCCGTGTGGGTGAACGCACCGCGGCCGTTGCAGTCGCCCAGTGCCCAGATGCCGGGAACGCTGGTCGCCAGCGTGTCGTCGACGATGATCGTGCCGCGCGCGTCGACCGCAACGCCCGCGCGGTCGAGATCGAGATCGTCCGTGTTCGGCCGGCGCCCGACGGCGAGCAGCACGTGCGAGCCGACCACGAACGGATCGCCGGAGGTGCAGTCGACATCGACGGCCACGCCGTCCGCATGGGGCTTGAAGCCGATGCAGGTGGCGTTGGTGCGCACCGCGATTCCTTCGCCGGCCAGGATGTCCCGGATGGCTTCCGATACGTCCTCGTCCTCGCGGGCGATCAGCCGTGCTCCCCTCTCGACAATGGTCACCTGCGCGCCGAAGCGCCGGTACATTTGGGCGAATTCGAGCCCGATATAGCTGCCGCCCACCACGACGAGATGGCGCGGCAGCATGTCGAGCTGCAGGATCGACGTGTTGGTGAGGTAGGAGACCGTGCCGACGCCCGGCATGTCGGGAATGCTCGCGCGGCCGCCCACGTTGAGGAAGATGCGCGGCGCCTGCAGCACCCGGTCGTCCACTCGGATCGTGTCGGGGCTCTCGAAACGGGCGTGACCTTCGATCACGGTAAGGCCGTCCATGCCGCGCAGCCAGGTTTCGACATTCGTGCGGGCATTCGTCGAGACGGTATCGGCCCGGGCCCTGACGCGCTTCATGTCGATGGCGATGGGACTTTCGATGGACACGCCGAAATCCGCGCTCCGACGGGCGAGATGCGCCGCATAGGCGCTGGCCACCAGGGTCTTGGTCGGCATGCAGCCGGTATTGACGCAGGTGCCGCCGAACAGCTTGCGCTCGATGATGGCGACCTGCATGCCCGCTTTGGTCAATCGTCCCGCAAGCGACGGCCCGGCCTGGCCGGCGCCGACCACGATGGCATCGAACGATTCGGTCATGGTATCGCTCCTACGATCAGGGCCGCTCCGAGGATCGCGACGGCATCCTCGACCAGGGCGGCGGGACGATCCTTGCCGAAGGCGGCCGCGAGCCGCGCCCGGCCTTCCGCTCCTCCGAGTGTCCCGATGATCCCGCCCACGGCTCCCGCCGCGAATCCGCCGATGAACGATCCGCTCTGCGCGGCAATTGCCGCGCCGCACAGGCCGCCGACGATGATCCGGGTTGCGAAGGGCAGCGGGGTCTTGCGGCTCGGCGTGGTGGGAAGCTGGTCGCCGATCAGCTCGCCGACGGCGAGAACCGTCATGATCCACGGCGTGAAGCGATAGCCCAGGAAGGCGAGCCAGGTTCCTTCGAGATTGAGGAGGCCGAGAAAGGCCGCCCAGCTGACGGCCGCGGGAGCCGTCATGGCCCGCAGACCGGCGATCACGCCGATCAGGAGCGCCAACACGTAAACGACCATCGCTGTCCCCTGCACTTTGCTCAAGCTTGCCTGGGGATGGTGCGTTTTTCAATCCCGTGCGCAACGCGCCGGCGCCAGGCAGAGCCCGGTCCGCGGCTGCCCGGCAGGTCAGCGGGCGAGCGGCAGAAGCGCCCTCACGCGGGGATCGCGCAGCCAGAGACCCGCCCAGAGGGCGATCCCGAGATAGACGCCGAACAGCGTATGGCTCAAGAGCGGGCTGCCGATGCGCAGATGAGTGGCGACGGCGCCGCCGAGATAGGCGGTGACCAGGATCGCACCCAGGACGGAGGTGCGCGGATAGGCATGGAGCAGCGCGGAGGCGACGAGCACGACGCCGAGCGCACGCCACAGGGCGGGATCGGTCGGCCATCCGAGCGGGGTCACCGTGTCGATCACCACCTGGAGCGGCACCAGCTTGATCGCTCCGTCGAAGAGCAGGAACAGGACGACGAGCCCGCTCAAGGCTCGTCCGGTCCAGATTGCTGCACCGTTTCCGGTGCCGGCGGATGCCATCGGCGTGTCGGACATCGCAGTCATACGTTTTCTCCCTGTCGGTGCCTCAGGCTGATGCGGGCGCGCTCATGGCCTCCTGGGCCGCCGCAAGATCCATCCACATCACTTCCCAGATATGACCGTCCGGATCCTCGAAGCTGCGGCCATACATGAAGCCGTAATCCTGCTTGGGTCCTGGATCGGCCCGGCCGCCGGCCGCCGCCGCGCTGGCGAGCGTCGCGTCGACGTCGTCCCGGCTCTCGGCGGACAGGCAGATCAGCACCTCGGTGGTATCGCGGGCGTCGGCGATCTTCTTCGGCGTGAACTGGCGGAACTTGTCGTGCGTCAGGAGCATCGCGTGGATGGTTTCGGAGAAGACCATGCAGGCGGCGGTGTGATCGGTGAACTGCTCGTTCTTGACGGCGCCCAGAGCCTCGTAGAACGCGATCGACTTGGGCAGGTCGGCAACGGGCAGGTTCACAAAGATCAGCTTGGACATCGGTCTCTCCCTCAAGCTTGCGGTTTGACATTGATTCCATGAAAAGTTATTTATAGCAACTATGAAGTTAGAAAATGTAACTGAGCAATCGCCCAGTCGATCTAAGCGGCATTACGAGGATGCCTGCGCGACCGCTCATGCCCTCGATCTCGTGGGCGAGCGCTGGGCCCTTCTGGTCATGCGGGAGCTCATGCTGGGGCCGAAGCGCTTCGGCGACCTGCGCGAGAGCCTGTCGGGGATCAGCGCCAATGTCCTCACACAGCGCCTGGAAGGGTTGGAGGCGGCCGGCATCCTCGTGCGGCGCAGGCTGCCCCCGCCGGCGGCCGTGCAGGTCTACGATTTGACGGAATGGGGCTACGAGAGCGAGCCGATCTTTCAGGCGCTCGGCCGCTGGGCCGCACGCTCCCCGTCGCACGATCCCACTCTGCCGTTCAGCACGGCCTCGCTGGTGCTGTCCATGCGGACCATGTTCGATGCGGGGCGGGCCGGCGGCCTTGACGCCCGAATCGGCTTTCGTATCGGCGAGGAGACCTTCCTCGCCCGCCTGGCCGAGGGCCGCATCGAGATCGCGCGTAGCCCGCTCGATCCGGCCGACGTGATCCTGTCGGGAGCTCCGCAGGTCCTGGCCGGCGCGATCTATGGCGGCCAGCCGCTGGAGGCGCTGGAACAGGCCGGCGCGCTTCAGATCGAAGGCGACCGCGTCCTCGCGGGCCGTTTCGTGAGCCTGTTCCCACTGCCGCCGAAGGCTTCGGTGCCTGCCTGAGACGTCCCGCGCGCAAGGGCAGGCTCATCGCAGCGTCTCGTGGAACAAGGTCGTGAGCCGCTTCCAGTGGCGCTCGGCCCCGCCTGCGTCATAGACGCTGTGGTCGGATACCGCCCAGCCATGGGCCATGCCGACGTAATTCTCGATGATGTGGTCGACCTCGGCCCGGCGCAAAGCCTCCGCCAGCAGGCCCGATTGTTCCGGCGGAAAGCTGCCGTCGACGCCCGCGCTGCCCACATAGACCCGCCCCCTGATGGTGGAGACGTGGCGATGCGGGCTGTCGGGCGCATCGCTGGCCAGCCGTCCGCCATGGAAGCTCGCCGCGGCAGCGATGCGGTCGGGATAGGCGGCCGCCGCATGAAGCGCGCGGCTCCCGCCCATGCAATAGCCGACGGTGCCGATCCGGCCGGTCGCACCGGCCTCCGTCAGGGCCTCGATGAACGCCGCCGAATCGCGCCGGGTCATGTCCTGGCTCGTGCCCTCGATCATGCTCCTCAGGGCGCTGCGGGAGGGCTCTTCGGAAAAGGCCGTCCTGGCGTCGAAGGGTCCGTAATCGCCGAAGCGATAGAAGAGATCGGGAACGAGAACCGCATAGCCCTCGGCGGCGAGGCGCTCGGCCATGGCGTCGAGCGCGGGGCGTAGCCCGAAGGCATCCATGTAGAGAATGACCCCCGCGGCGGTCTGATGATCCGGGCGGAACAGCCCTGCCCGGGCGGTTCCGTCCTCCGTTCGAATCGAAATGTCCTGCTTGGCCAAGGTCGTCTCCTCGTGTCTGCGCGGCCCGTCGGAACCCTCGCCGAGAGCGGGCGTTTCCCGGCCTCTCCTATGACGGCAGAGGCGCGCCCTTTCAAATGCGGACCGTCATGACGGTCCTCCGAAACGCCCGGAAGGGCTGCTTTCCGCATCGAGCCTGTCATGCTGGGAGCAACGAGGATGCCGACCGTGCGGCCCGAATACGCGACGGGAGCGAGAGCCGGGCGTTCCTTGAGGATGCACGGGAGGGCGCCCGCCGCCTGACGGATCAGGGGCCTCCGGCCAGGGATCCCACGACCGCCATGGTGAGCTCGTCGAGATTGACGCGACCTTCGATGGTGATCATCTCGGCCTCACCCGCCTTGACGCGCAGCCCCTGCTCGCCCGCTTCCGATTGGCGCTTCAGCTCGGCCACGATGGCCTCACGCACCTGATCCTCGATGTTCATCCTGACCGTCCTCTCATCGCGGCGTTGCCTGCTGACGAACGTCGGCACGGACAGGGCTGTTCCACACCGGCACAGCATCCGATGCTCACGGCTTCTCTCCGATGCTCACGGCTTCTCCTGGCGGGCCTTCAGGGCCTTGAACGCCTGTGCGTCCATGGTGCCGCGCTCGTTGTTGCAGGCCGAGCAGGCCAGCACGAGGTTGTCCCGGTCGAGCGGACCGCCGAAGGATTTGGGCATCACGTGGTCGAGGGTCGCGAGATCGGGCGCACGCTTCACACCCGGGCCCGGACGCCGCGCGGGGATGCCGCAATACACGCAGCGGCCCGCGTCGCGGGCGAAGACGTCATTGAAAAGCCTGATGCGCTGCGCTGTCTTCATGGTGCTGGAATCTGCGTTCCTTTCGGACGGGCCTTTCGTGTGGAACCGGACGGGAAGCGGGGTGGTTGCTCCTGCAATCGAAGGAGAAGACCCCATGGTAGATACCCGCCGCCGGAATCGGAACCCTTTCAATGACGACAACGGCTACGGCGACGTGCCGCCGCGCGGTGCCGTCGGCTTCCGCGGCGAAGGTCGTGAATATCCGGGCGGCTACGGCAGCGATGCCAACGAGTTCGCCGGCGGCGTGATCGACGACGGGCGGGGCGGACCTCCGGACGACGAGGGGTTCGACCCTGGCTACAGCCGCGACCGCTCCGGACTTGGCGCCTTCGGCTCACGCGATCCGAACGACGCCGAGGTGCAATCGGGCCGGGACGAGGCTCGCCCGTCCGGAGCCCATCGCGGTCGCGGCCCCAAGGGGTACAAGCGCTCCGACGAGCGCATTCACGAGGATGTCTGCGAACGGCTGACAGAGGATCCCTTCATCGACGCCTCGGACATCGAGGTCCTGGTGAAGGACGGCGAGATCACCCTCAACGGCACCGTCTCCAGCCGCGGCCTCAAGCGGCGCGCCGAGGATCTGGCGGAACTGGCCTCAGGGGCTCTCCACGTCCAGAACAATCTGCGCGTGCAAGGGGCCTGAAGCCTCCAGGACACAACCTGCCGTCCGGATCGTCACGGAACCTCGGGCGGCGGCATGGGATGAGTGACCGGCCTGTCCGATTCCGGCGGCTGCTCGGGCAGAGGGGACGGAGTGCTGGGGGGCATGGGCGGCACTGGCGTCTCGGGCGGGATCGGCATGCTCGGCACCGGCTCGGTCGGAGGCGGCTTGGGATAGAATTCATCCGGCTGCGGACGAGAGCTGGCGCTGATCGCGGTCAAAAGGATCTCCCTTGCAACATTCTGGCTCGTGTTCAACCGCCCAGCTGCGCGAAAGTTCTCCGGCTGCCGAAGCCCGGGCGCCGGGACCCATCGTCATCAAGGCGAAACCATAGGCGCAATCCCAGGCTTGACCTTACGTCCGTTTGAGGCCACCACGGCAGGGTGGAATCTCGAATTGGAAAAGCCATGCGCGTAGCCCCCTCCCTCGCCTTACTGACGGCCCTCGTGGCGGGTTCGAGCATGGCTCAGGCAGCCGATCCGTTCTTCTCGCAGGAACCCATTCAGGCCTCCACGGGCTGGATCGTCACCGTGAAGGGCAATCTGCGGGTCGGCCCTTCCTATCCCGGTTCGGACGAGTTCAGCTTCATCGGCTATCCGTCCCTGAGCTTCCGCCGGCCTGGCACGGTCGAGCGCTTCAGTGCTCCCGACGACGGCCTGAGCTTCTCGTTCCTGGAGGAATCGGCCTTCCGGATCGGCGTCGTAGGCCGCTTCGTGGGCGGACGCTATCTGCAGGACAACCGGGAGCTTTTCGGCCTGGAGAAGATCGACTGGGCGGTGGAGCCCGGCGTCTTTGTGGAATACTGGCCGCTCGAGTTCCTGCGCGCCCGCGCCGAGATCCGGCACGGCTTCGGCGGCCACGAGGGCTTCGTGGCCGATTTCGGCCTCGACGCGGTGCAGCGCTTCGGAGCGTTCACGGTCTCGATCGGACCCCGCCTTGCTCTCGGCGACTCCGAATTCACCCGCACCTATTTCGGCGTGACGCCCGTCGAGGCGGCGCTGAACGGCCAGGTTACGCCGTATCGGCCGTCCGGCGGCGTCACGTCGGTCGGCGCGACCGGCGCGATTAGCTACGACTGGTCGCAGCAATGGTCAACGACCGCGTTCGTCACCTACAAGCGTCTCGTCGGCGACGCCGCCGACAGCCCGATCGTCAAGAGCTTCGGCTCGGAGAATCAGTGGGGCTTCGGCCTGACCGCGTCCTATTCGTTCAGCTACACGCCTTAACCACGGCGCCTGTCCCAAAACGAAAGAGCCGCCTCTCAACGGCGGCTCCTGTCCTGTGAGGGAGTGTGTCGCTCAGGCCGCGAGGCCGACCGCGCCCGCCGTCTCGCCGCGGTAGATGCAGCCCTCCGTGGAGCCGGGCATGCCGCGCCGGAGCTCGACTTCTTCGAGGTTCGGGAAGCGCGCCTTGACCAGCCTCCAGATATACGTGGTGACGTTCTCCAGGGACGCGATGCCAATCTCGGTGTTGAGATCGAGGTTGCCGTGATCGAGGCCCGATCCGTGCTCGCCCTTGATCTCCTTGATGTAGTTCTCGACGTCGTAGAGATTGACCGGCCAGCCATAGACCTCGTCGACCGGACCGCCGAAGGTGAGCTTGACGATGAAGGTATGCCCGTGCAGCCCGGAATAGGGCGCCACCGAATGCGCGGCCTCGAACGTAAACTCGCAATATGTCTTCATTCACCCTGCTCCCGTCGCCGGTTGTTTGCTGATTGCTGTCCCAAAGGCGCGGCCTGCTGAGCAGCCGTTCCGCTTCTTCGCATGTCCGCGTTCAGGCAATGGAAAATGTGCCTAGCATATTTCGCCTTGCCGATAAAACCCGAGGATACGTTTCAGCCATCGAGCGCTCGTCGCGACGAGCGCCGGGTGTTTGCCGACTAAGCGACTTGGACCTTGTGCTTGAGCGCCGCCATCGTATGAACCAGTTCCCGAGCCGGCTTCGGACGCCCGAAGAAGTAGCCTTGTGCATCGGTGCATCCGGCCGCTTGGATCTGCCGCAGTTGATCCTCCGTCTCGATCCCTTCGGCCACGGTGGGCATGCCCAGGCTTGCGCCCAGATTGGCGATGGACTGCACGATCGCCAGGCAGTCCGCCCGCTGAGACATCTCCCGCACGAAGGACTGGTCGATCTTGATTTTGTCGAAGGGGAAGCTGCGCAGATAGCTCAGGGACGAGTAGCCGGTGCCGAAATCGTCCATTGCGATGCGCACGCCGAGCCGGCGCAGCTGATGGAGCGTGGAGACAGTCATCTCGTTGTCCTGGAGCAGCACCGACTCGGTGATCTCCAGCTCCAGCCGATTCGGAGCCAGTCCGGACACGGCCAGGGCCCGGCTGACGCTCTGCACGAGTCCCCGGTTCCTGAACTGGATCGGCGAGAGATTGACCGCGACATGAACGTCGCCCGGCCAGCTCGCCGCTTCCTTGCAGGCTTCCTCGATGATCCAGTCGCCGAGGGGCAGGATGAGGCCGGTCTCCTCGATCACCGGGATGAACTCCGCCGGCGGAACGAGACCGCGCTCCGGATGGTGCCAGCGCAGGAGCGCTTCGAAGCCGCCGATCTCGTTCTTCTGGATGTTGATCTGCGGCTGGTAGAACAGCTCGAACTCGCCATTGCCGATGGCCTTGCGCAGATCGACTTCCAGGGCGCGGCGGGCCTGAAGCTGCTCGTCCATGTCCGGCTCGAAGAAGCGGAACGTACCCCGGCCATCGGCCTTGGCGTGGTAGAGCGCCATGTCCGCGTGCTTCAGAATCTGGCTCGGCGTCATGTTCTTCTGCGCCAGCGCAATGCCGATGCTGGTGCCGATGAACAGTTCCTGGCCGTTTACCCGGAAGGGCGCGCGCAGAGCCTCGACGATGCGCGCCGCGAGGGCGGCGCTCTCCTCTGACCGGCGGATTCCCGTCTGGAGGATGGCGAACTCGTCGCCGCCGAACCGGGAGATCAGATTTCGCACATGGCCTTCGCTGGCCGGAATGCAGGCGCGAAGGCGATCGGCCACGGCCTTGAGAAGATCGTCGCCGGTTTCATGTCCGAAGGAGTCGTTCACGTCCTTGAAATGGTCCAGATCGAGATAGGAAACGGAGACTGTGCGCCCATTCGCCTTCAGGCGCACGAGGGCGTGCTCGAGCTCGTTGCGGAGCACCACGCGGTTGGGCAGACCCGTGAGCGAATCCTGGTGCGCCAGGACGTGCAGCTCCTCATGAGCCCGACCCAGCAGCCGGTTGTGCTTGTCGAGCAGGAAGATCAGGACGACGCCGACGAGAATCAGGCTTGCCGCGATGCCGGAGAAGGCCCAATGCAGCCGGATCAGTTCCTGCTGATCCTTCTGGACCAGTGCGGCTCCGTGGTTATGGGCCACGGATGCAAGCTGCGAAAGCCTGCCTTCCAGGGGGCGCAGAAGGTCGAGCGCGTGTTTGGCTGCCGTTGGATCCTGCTCGATTTGAGCGATCAAGGGCTGGGCGGCGGCGAGCCTCTCCTGGAACTCGCGGAGGGTGGCGTGATGCTCGGGATTTCGCTGAAGAAGATCCTGGAAGCTCCCCTCGTTCAAGATCCGAGCCCTGCCAAGCAGGATGTCATAGCGCAGGTCGACCTCATCCTTGTCGACATCGCTTCCCGGCCCTCCGAACTCGGCCAGGCGTTGCTCGAGACGGATGAACTCGGAGGCGGCTTGCCCGGCTTCCCAGGCCGGGTTGTAGACGGAGATCTGCTGCAATGCACCCTGGCGCTGAACCACCAGCACCGAGATGTAGATGCCGGCAATCAGAAAGCCGCCGATGACGATCGCAATGACCGTTTTGAAGGTGCGCAGGGACAAGTGCTGGGGCCTCCGAGGCCTGCCGACGGGCGCTACTTCACTTCGATCTTGGCGACCTGCCAAGCCGAGCGGGCGTAGTAGGTCTGAGTCTTGAGCTCGGGATTGCTGTCGTACGGATAGACGATGAAGAGCGGACCTTTGTCGCGCACGGGCATGTACTCTCCGTCCCGCTTGAGAGCGAGGATGACGTTGAATTTGGCGAAATCCGCCATCGGGATCTCGGTGGCGTAATCATTGAGCGCGATAACCGAGACGCGCTCGCCCTTGGCCTCGACCTGCTTCATCAGCTTGTCGAGCGACACGCCTTCGAACTTGACCTTGCCGTCGTACCAGGGCGTCGTCGTCTCGATGGTGACGAGGCCGAGGGATTCCAGCATGGCCCGGTCGAACTGCGCCGTGTTGTCCTTGTTGGTGACGCCGATCTTGCCCGTGATCGTGAGGATCGGCCGCTCCTTGGGGACCGCGAGCGATGCGGCATACGCCGCGCCGATTATTCCTAGGAACGCAATGAGCGTCCCCAGCAGGCCCGTTCTCATCTTGGCGCCAAGCATGCAGATCCCCTACGGAAATTAATGTAAGCGATAGAAACACATAAAATTGATCGAAGTGTTACACAACTCGACCTCGGAAGTAAAAGCGGCGAATGCGCCGGTGTTATTTTGTAATGGTTATCTGAACGTATCGGTGTGAAATGCTCGACTGTGCCGACAAAGAAAAACCGCCCCGCACGGCGTGCGAGGCGGCGTCAGGACAGCAGTCCTTTTCGTCGTGAGAGCAGCGTCCGCCTAGAGCGGCTTCAGGCCGGCCTCGATCTGCGCCCGGCGCGGCTCCAGGAAGGGCGGCAGGGCCAAGCTCTCGCCGAGCTTGTCCATGGGCTCGTCCGTGGCGAAGCCCGGTCCGTCCGTGGCGATCTCGAACAGGATCCCGTTCGGCTCCCGGAAGTAGAGGCTCCGGAAGTAATAGCGATCGACCGGACCGCTGGAGGGCGCCCTGAGGGATTGCAGCCGCTCCCAGCATTCCTGATAGGTCTGCTCGTTGGGCGTCCTGAAGGCCACGTGATGCACGCCTCCCGCTCCCGGGCGGGCCGGGGACAGACCGGGCTCCACCGCAACGTGCAGCTCCGCGGCCGGACCGCCCTGGCCCATCTCGAACACGTGGACCGGGGTGTCGCCGACCCGGTATTCGCGCGCAACGCGCATGTCCATGGCCTCGGTCAGCACGCGGGCCGTCCGGTCGAGCTTCGGCACGCTGATCCGGATGGGGCCGAGGCCGCGGATCTGATACTCGACCGGCACCGGGCTCTGCTCCCAGGGATGGACCTCGCCCTGCCCGCCGTCGTCGACGAGGCTGAGGCGCTGACCTTCGAAATCTTCGAAATCGACGGTGAGCCGTCCGTCACGCTCCGCAATCGCCTCGCTGCGGATGTCGAGGCTCTTGAAGCGATCCTGCCACCATTGCAGCGCCTTCTCGCCGTTCACGCGCAGGGCGGTCTGCGAGATGCTGTGCGTGCCGCGCCGCTCGCGCTCGACGGGCCAGTCGAAGAACGTGATGTCCGTGCCGGGCGAGGCCTTTCCGTCTGCGTAGAACAGATGATAGGCGCTCACGTCGTCCTGGTTCACCGTCTTCTTCACGAGGCGCATTCCCAGAGCCTGCGTATAGAAGGCGTGGTTGCGGGGCGCGTCCGCGGTGACGGCCGTCAAATGGTGAATTCCCGTCAGTTGCATGGTGGTTTCTCCATCGAAGTTGCGATGAAGATAGACCTGCGGTGATGGCCTTGCGACCCCGCGGCACGCCAAGGCTTTCTTGCCGGAATGCAAGAACACCCCGGCGGACGGCCGGGGTATTTGCACAATTGACGATATCGGTCCGTCAGGCGGCCTTCGCCCGCAGATCGTCCGGAGTGACGTCCTCCGGGATCGGACAGCGATAATCCCGGCCGCCGGTGCGCTCCTTCAGCTCCGCCTTGGCGCGAAGAACGAGGTCCGGATTGCGCAGGCAGTCCGCCGCCGTGGCCGCCATGGCCTTGGCGGCCAGCACCATGCCCTTGTGGGCTGCCGGGAGGTTGCCCTGGGTGACGAGCTGCCATGTGTGGAACGGGGTGCCGATGGCAAAGCAGGCTGTATGGCATTGAACCGTCGGGACGATCCAGCTCACGTCGCCCACGTCGGTCGTGCCCATCATGACGTCTTCGCGAACCGGCATGGCGAGCACGCCGTCGTGCAGGATCTTGGTCCTGAGCGAGAGATCGTGCGGCTTGACGCTCGCCAGGATGTCCTCGTCCGTGAGCGCCTCCTTCTGGAGTCTCTCGGCGAACGCGAAGTCGGCCTCGTCGAAGCCGGGTGGCCCGAGGCGGCGCATGTTCTCGTACATGGCCCCCTGTAGCGCCTTGTTGGGCACGACATTCGAGGTGGCGTCCGTGATCTGCACCGAAACGGAGGTTTCCGTCATCAGGGAGGCGCCTTCCGCGATCTTCTTCACGCGCTCGAACAGCCGCTCGGTATCGGGAAGATGGGGCGAGCGCACGAGGTAGAGCGTTTCCGCGAAGGCCTGCACCACGTTCGGCGCGTTGCCGCCCGTGTTGGTGGTGGCGTAATGCACGCGGGCGTCGGACGGCATGTGCTCGCGCATGTAGTTCACGCCCACGTTCATCAGCTCGACCGCGTCGAGCGCCGACCGGCCCACATGGGGTGCAGCGGCCGCGTGCGCGGCGCGGCCCCTGAAGCGGAAATAGGCCTGGATGCAGGCGAGCGACGATGCGGTCTGCACCTCGTTCACCACGCTCGGGTGCCAGCAGAAGGCGGCGTCGAGATCGTCGAACAGGCCCGCGCGGGCCATGAAGGTTTTGCCGGAGCCGCTCTCCTCCGCGGGACAGCCGTAATAGCGCACGGTCCCGGCGATTCCTTCCGCGTGAAGCGCATCCTTGAGAGCGACCGCAGCGAGCGCGGAACCAGCCCCCAGCAGGTTGTGGCCGCAGCCATGGCCCGGCATCCCGGCCGCCGTCGGGGCATGGTCGACGCGCCCGGATTCCTGCGCGAGATCCGGCAGGGCATCGAACTCGCCCAGGATCCCGACGACCGGTCCGCCGTTTCCGAATTCGGCCATGAAGGCGGTCGCCATGCCGCCGACATTCGTCGTGATGCGGAAACCCTCGCGCTCCAGTAGGGCGATCTGCTCACGGACGGCGCGGTGCTCCTCGAAAGCGAGTTCGGGGGCGGCCCAGATGCGGTCGCTCAGATCGCAGTAGTCTTCGGCCTTGGCGTCGACGTGACGGGCGATCGCCTCGAGGCTCAGTCGGTCGTTGTGCATAACGTTATGATGTCTCATCGATGAGGAGTGGGCAAACACTATTGTCGATCGCCCCGAGGCGAAAGAGCGGGGCTCCGCATTGCAGGAGGGACAAATCCGCATGTGTCCCGACGATCGGTCGAGGCGCGGGACGCGGAGGCTCGTCCCTGTCGGAGATGGGGTGCGGTCACCTGGTTCAGACCGCCTCGTCCGGCACGCCCCGCCGCGGCGCGAGGAATCCGCCGGACTGGCGCGACCAGAGGCCCGCATAGAGGCCGCCGTTTTCCAGGAGCTCCGCGTGCGTCCCCTCTTCGACGATCCGGGTATCGTCCATCACGATCAGGCGATCCATCAGCTGCAGGGTCGAGAGGCGGTGCGCAATCGCGATCACCGTCTTGCCCTCCATGAGGGTGGACAGCGATTCCTGGATCGCCGCCTCCACCTCCGAGTCCAGGGCCGAGGTCGCCTCGTCCAGGATCAGGATCGGCGCGTCCTTGAGGATCACGCGGGCGATGGCGATGCGCTGGCGCTGGCCGCCGGATAGCTTGACGCCGCGCTCGCCCACATGCGCGTCGAAGCCGCGCCGGCCGCGCCCATCGACGAGACGCTCGATGAACTCGACCGCATGGGCCTGACGGGCCGCTTCATGCATGGCCTCGTCGCTGGCTTGAGGCCGCCCGTAGAGAATGTTCTCCCGGATGGAGCGATGAAGCAGGGACGTGTCCTGCGTGACCACCGAGATTTGGCCGCGCAGGCTTTCCTCCTGGATGTCGGCGATGTCCTGGCCATCGATCAGGATGCGTCCCTCCTGCGGTTCGAAGAAGCGCAGGAGCAGGTTGACCAGCGTCGTCTTGCCGACGCCTGAGCGCCCGACGAGCCCGATCTTCTCGCCGGGACGGATCGTGAGCCGCAACCGATCGATCACCTTGTCGCCGTCGCCGTAGGAAAAGCTCACGTGATCGAAGCGGATCTCGCCGCGGGTTACCACCAGGGGTCTGGCGGCGGGCCTGTCCTGCATGGTGAGCGGGCGCGAGATCGTCTTCATGCCCTCCTGCACCGTGCCGACATTCTCGAAGATGCCCATGACCTCGAAGGCGACCCAGCCGGACATGGAGACGATCTGGGTGGAGAGCAGCAGGGCCGTGGTCATGGTGCCCGCGTCGATGCGGCTGCCGCTGAAGAGCCACACGGCCACGGCGCCGGTCGAGACCAGGAAGACCGCGTTCAGCACGGTGAGCCCGGCCACGTAGAGGGTGTTGATGCGCTGCTGGCTCATGAAGGAGTCGTTGAGCCGCCTGTAGCCCTCGCTGATGTAGTCGTCCTCGTCCTTGCGGCGCCCGAACAGCTTCACCGTCATGATGTTGGTGAAGCTGTCCACTACCTTGCCGGTGACGGCCGAGCGCGCTTCGCTCGACGCGCGGGAGCGCTTCTGGATCCGCGGCAGCGACACGGCGAGCAGGGTCGTGTAGAGGAGGAACCATCCGGTCATCGGCAGGGCGAGGCGCCAGTCCTGCGTGGCGAGGAGCCCGATGGAGGCGGCCCCGAAGATCAGGATCTGCCAGACGGCCCGGGCGACGGACAGAACGGTCTCGCGCAGGGGGCGCCCGGTCTGCAGCACCCGGTTGGCGATGCGGCCCGCGAAATCCTCCTGGAAGAACCCTAAGGGCTGGCGCACCACATGCCAGTAGTTCTGCCAGTGCACCATGGTGGTGAAGGAGACCGCCAGCGAGTGGTTGACGAGCAGCCGGAACAGGATCGTCCCGAGCGGACGCACCACGAGGATGATGGCCCCCATGGCAACCAGCAGCGGCCCGGCCTCACGGAAGATGCCCTCTGGCGATGTGTGCGAGAGGGCATTGACCAGACGGCCGATGAGCCAGGGGATCAGCGCTTCGACGACGGCCAGCACGAACCCCAGCGCGAACAGCGCGATGAACAGCCCCTTCGCCTGTGCGATGAAATGCCAGTAGAAGCCCCAGAGATTGTCCGGAGGCGATTCCTCCGGGGGCCTTTTAGTGAAGTCGATCCGGGTCTCAAAGTAGCGGAACATCGTCGCGTCTCATGGTCTCCGACCCGAATCAGCCGAGCGAGGAGCGAAATGATGCAACACTCTTTGTCCCTGAGGTGACAATCGCGCGAAGTTGATGACCTGTCCGGCGGCCGAGACACTCGACCACCGGTCTTGTTGAAGGCCGGATGAGCGGTATCCCGTGATCGATCCGTCAGGCGGTGGCAGCCGTCTCGGCGATCGGATCATGAAGTCGTTTCCAAGAGGCCGCTGTGGCTGTATTCTTGGCGCTGGAGAATCGCCATGGTGGAGCTTGCACCGAGCTCAGTCATTCTGTGGGATACCCTCAAGCTGTCGGCCGAGCCGTTGCGAGGGCGCTGCGATATCCTGGTCGTGGCCCGGGTGAAGGTCCAGACGAGCGGACGAAAAGGCTTCGACGAGTATCGCATCAACTTCGAGCTGAACAGACATCACGGCCTCGTGTCCTATGACACCGAGGTCCTGACGCCGGCTGCTGGAGCGGATGAGCCCCTCTGGAGATACTCGGGACGGCGCGATCTTGTTGTGGCCGTCAAGAACCGCTTTCTCGCAACCCAACTCTACGCGCACGTCGCCGGTCAGCTGGGCTGGATGCCTGAGCAGCGCACGGACTTGATTCAGGCGCCCTTGGACCCCTGAGGCCATGAACGGGTGAGACGTCTGCGGCTCATCGGCATCGGCGATGACAAGAGCTATCCCACCGCGAACAGATCTCGCGTCTCCGGTGCCTGCGGCTCCTCGAAGGCGTTCGGGTCGCCCGGGCCGGTCTCCCAGCCGAGATCGGGGAGCGCGATGATGCGCAGCCCCCGCGGGTCGTTGCGGGTCACGACGATGTTGCGGCTTTCCATATAGGCGATGAGGCGCCGGGCGCGACCGGGCGAGCGGCTGCCGCAGGCGCGGGCGATCTCGCCGTCCGGCGGGCAGGCCGAGCCCTCCATGGCGGCCCGCGCGATGAGCAGGAAGACGCCCTGGATGTCCTCGGCGAGATCCGCCGCGAAGGCGACCGCCCTGTCCCATTCGGACCCCTCGGCCGTCGCCGTGTCGACGCCCGCGCGGGCGACCGCCAGGCGGCGCCGGAAGGCGTTGAGGTTCAGCGGCTCGCCGGAGACCCGGCGGATGCGGCAGCGGACGAGGAAATCCTGGTAAAGCACGGCGACCGACCGGAAGGCGGCCTCCGGATCGTCGAGGATCTCGCGCAGGATCGCATCGAGGGCGGCCTCGCGCTCGGCCTTGGACTGCTCGGTCTCCTGGGCCTGAGGCTCGGGCGCGGCGGCAGGCCGGGTGCGGGCGAGCTGGGCCAGGAGATCGTTGGTGGAGGGTGCCGGAGGCGCTGGAGGCGCCCGGCGGGGCATGACCGGACGGGCGATCACCTCATCCTCGCCGGCCTTGAAAATGAGGTCGCGGGCTTCTTCCTTGGGCTGCTCCGGGAGCGGCATGAGCTTGAAGCTGCCGCTGCGGGTCGAGGTCTCGACCGTACCGATGCGGATCGGCAGGGGGCGGCGCGACAAGGCCGGGCCGAGAGCCACGAAATGGCCGCGCTCGAGGTCACGGAACATCTCGGCCTGGCGGCGCTCCATGCCCAGGAGATCGGCCGCGCGGGCCATGTCGATGTCGAGGAAGGTGCGGCCCATGAGGAAGTTCGAGGCCTCCGCCGCGACGTTCTTCGCCAGCTTGGCGAGGCGCTGAGTGGCGATGATGCCGGCCAGCCCGCGCTTGCGGCCGCGGCACATGAGGTTGGTCATGGCCCCGAGCGACACCTTCCTGGCCTCGTCGGACACGTCGCCGGCGGCCGCAGGCGCGAAGAGCTGCGCCTCGTCCACCACCACGAGCATCGGGTACCAGTAGTCGCGCTCCGCATCGAAAAGGCCGCCGAGGAAGGCCGCCGCGCAGCGCATCTGCGCCTCGGCGTCGAGGCCCTCCAGGCTCAGCACCACGGAGACCCGGTGCTGGCGCACGCGGGCGGCGATGCGCTGCAGGTCGCCCTCGCTGCGGGAGGCATCGACCACCACGTGGCCGAACCTGTCCGCGAGCGTGACGAAGTCGCCCTCCGGATCGATGATGGCCTGCTGGACGAGATTGGCGCTCTGCTCGAGGAGGCGGCGCAGGAGATGCGATTTGCCGGACCCGGAATTGCCCTGGACGAGCAGACGCGTCGCCAGAAGCTCCTCCAGATCGAGCAATGCCGATTGTCCTCCCGGTGCGGAAGACGCCACGCCCATGTCGATGCCGACCTTCATCAGCCTCCCTCTTGCCGTCTAAAAACGATCCGGTTCGGTCCTAACACGGCAAGGCTTAAGGAAGTGCCGGGCCGAGATCATTCCTCCACAGGCGAAATAGGCTGTCCCCAGGCATGACGCCGCAGGTTTGCGCGAAACATGTGCGCCTCCGGACGATTGACTTGCACGATGTCCGTGGACCTCGATGCAGAAGAGGATCGATGCCCGTCGCGCCTCCCGCCAATCCCGTCCTTCATGCCGCTCCGGCTGTCGTCAGAGAAAAGGGAAGCCGGCCGGAGATCCTTGAGGCGGCGGCCGGTCGGTCCGTGATCCAGGAGGACGATTCCAGCGCCCCCATGCTCCCGCCGGCTGGCGCCTCGCGGGCCGATACTGTCTTTGCGACGGTCGGAACCATCCTGGTGCTGATCCTGGCCGTCGCGTTCATCTGGACCCTGTTCGGTCAGCGGCGCCGCTGATCCTCTGGCGCGGTGCCGGCGGGATTGCCCGGCGCCTGCTCGGCCTGCATTCCCCTCCGCCACGGAGATTGCGCCGCACGGATCATGATTCGACATCCAGGCATTTTCCCATTATCATGACTGTCCAGTCAGTCATCCTATTCGTGAGGATGTTGTGAGCGCTCGGCGAGGGACGAAACGGCAGGCTCCGGCCAGGAACGAAAGCGAGCGCCAGGCCAAGCTCCAGACGATCCTGGATGCGGCCTTGGATGTGTTTCTCGAGAAGGGTTTCGCCGACGCCCGCCTTGACGACGTTGCCGCCAGAGCAGGGGTCGCCAAAGGGACCTTGTATCTCTACGTGCCTTCCAAGCAGGCCCTGTTCGAGGCGCTGGTACGCTCCGGCATCGGCGGCCCCGTTGGGGCCATCGAGCAGAGAATCCCGGATCCCGATGTCTCGGCCGAGGATCAGCTCAGGGCATTGTTCCATGTCCTGAGGACGGAGATCCTCGGCACGCGCCGCCGCGACATTGTCCGCCTCCTCCTGATGGAGGCGAGCCGCTTTCCCGAGCTGGCGGAGGTCTACCATCGGGAGGTGATCGTCAGAGGCCTGCGAATCCTGCGCGGCATCGCCGACCGGGGCGTTGCCCGGGGCGAGTTCCGCTCGGACGAGATCGCGCGGTTCCCCCAGCTGGCCATCGCGCCGGCACTCGTCGCCCTGCTCTGGACGAGCCTCTTCCAGCGCTTCGATCCCATCGACATCGAGGCGATGCTGGAGGCGCATCTGACCCTGCTGATGAAAGCGCTGAAAGGGCATCCGTCATGAAGACCGCGCGGCTCGTCGCTCTGGCCGCGCTGCTGCTCGCCGGGGGGGCCGCCGCGTGGTTCTTCTGGCCACGGCCGGACGGCACAACCCGCTTCCAGGGCTACGTGGAGGGTTATCTGGTCTTCATGGCTCCCGAGGAGGGCGGGCGCATCGAGGAGCTTGATGTCGATTCCGGCGACCGGGTGACCGAAGGCAGGCTTCTCTTCAGCCTCGACGCGTCGGTGCAAACCGCGCAGCGCAACGAGGCCGATGCGAAGCTGCAGCAGGCGCGTGCGCAGCTCGCCAACCTGCGGGCCGCGCTCCAGCGCCCCGAGGAGATCGCCGTTCTCGAAGCCCAGGAAGCGCGCGCACAGGCGCAGCTCGACCTGTCGCAGGCCGAGCTCGACCGACAGAGGACCCTGTTCGAGCGCGGCATCGCCGCAAAGGCGCAGTACGATCAGGCGCGAACGGCCTTCGAGCGCGACAAGGCGGCCCTCGCCGAGGTTCAGCGGCAGATCCAGGCCGGGCAGATCGCCGGACGCTCGGCGGAGATCGCCGCCGCGGAGGCGGCCGTGCAGGCGAACGAGGCGGCCCTGATGCAGACCGAGACCCGACTCGCCAAACGCCAGGTGAAGGCGCCGTCCGACGCCCAGGTGCAGGACGTCTATTTCCGCGCGGGTGAAACGGTGAACGCGGGCCAGCCGGTGCTCGCCCTCCTGCCGCCCGCCAACCGGCGCATCCGCTTCTACGTGCCGGAACCCCTGCTCGCGACGGTGGCTCTCGGGCAGATCGTCGGTCTCTCCTGCGACAGCTGCCGGGAGGGGCTTGAGGCCCGTGTCAGCTTCATCTCCGGCGAGGCCGAGTTCACGCCGCCGGTGATATTCAGCGAGCAGGAGCGGGCGAAGCTCGTGTTCCGTGTCGAGGCGCGCCCGCTCGATGGCGCCGACCTGCCCATCGGCCTGCCGGTCACTGTCACGCCCACCGCCGCAGAGCCACGATCATGACCCCGGATGTCGCGGGGTCCCCTCCGGTCGCGGCGGAACCCGAGATCGTCATCGACGTGGAGGGGCTCACGAAATCCTTCGGCGGCCGACCCGTCGTGAAGAACCTCTCCATGCAGGTCCGGCGGGGTCTGATCTACGGCTTTCTCGGCCCCAACGGCAGCGGCAAGACCACGACGATCCGCATGCTGTGCGGGCTCCTGACCCCCGACAGCGGACACGGCACCTGCCTGGGCTACGACATTCTCACGCAATCGGCCGAGATCAAGCGTCACGTGGGCTACATGACGCAGAAGTTCTCGCTCTATGCGGACCTGTCGATCCGCGAGAACCTCGAATTCGTCGCCAGGGTCTACAACCTGGCCGATCCGCGACAGGCGGCACGCGACGCCATCCGGCGGCTCGGCCTCGAGAACCGCGCCGAGCAGCTCGCGGGCGAGTTGTCCGGTGGCTGGAAGCAGCGCCTTGCGCTCGGGGCCTGCATCCTGCCCGAGCCGCAGCTTCTCCTCCTCGACGAACCGACCGCCGGCGTCGACCCGAAGGCGCGGCGGGATTTCTGGGACGAGATCCACTCGCTCGCCCACGAGGGCATGACGGTGCTCGTCTCGACACATTACATGGACGAGGCCGAACGCTGCCACGAGATCGCCTATATCGCGTACGGGGAATTGCTGGCGCAAGGCACCGTCGCCGAGGTCATCGCGAACGCGCATCTGGCGACCTACACGGTCACCGGGCCCGATCTCGCCGGCCTCGCCGAGCGGCTCAGGATTCTCGACGGAGTCGACATGGTGGCGCCCTTCGGCATGGCCCTGCATGTGAGCGGCCGCGACGGCGGGAAGCTCGATGCGGCGACGCGGGCGATGCGCGAGCATGGGCCGCAGCACTGGGAGCCGGGCGAGGCGACGCTCGAGGATGTGTTCATCGATCTGATGAGCCGATCGAAGGACAATTTCGGATGAGCGCCGGGATCAGCGACGTCGACCGGCGCACGCGGGGTTTCAAGGCCTCGCTGATGCGCTTCGGCGCCGCCTTCATCAAGGAGCTGATCCAGCTGCGGCGCGACCGCATCACCTTCGCCATGATGATCATGATCCCGCTCCTGCAGCTCACCCTGTTCGGCTACGCGATCAACACCAGCCCCCGGCATCTGCCCACCGCCGTTCTCGTGCAGGACGACAGCGCCTTCGCCCGGTCGTTCGTCGCGGCGATGCGCGCGACCGATTATTTCGACATCTCCGTCGCGGCCGCGAGCGAGGAGGATCTCGACCGCCTGATCCTGTCCGGCAAGGTCCTGTTCGGCGTGCAGATCCCGGCGCATTTCGGGCGCGATCTCATGCGCGGCGAGCGGCCCGCGCTTCTCGTCGTGGCGGATGCCGCCGACCCGACGGCGACCGGCAGCGCCATCGCGGCCCTGCAGGGGCTCTCGTCCCAGGTGTTCTCCCGCGAGCTCACCGGGCCCGCAGCCAGCCTCGCGCCGCGGCCGCTGCCCTACGAGCTGCGCGTGCACCAGCGCTACAACCCGGCGGG
Source organism: Microvirga sp. HBU67558 (assembly GCF_018069605.1). Lineage (NCBI taxonomy): Bacteria > Pseudomonadati > Pseudomonadota > Alphaproteobacteria > Hyphomicrobiales > Methylobacteriaceae > Microvirga > Microvirga sp. HBU67558. The sequence goes on from NZ_JAGPUP010000503.1 coordinate 31,162, forward strand.
CGAGACGCGCCTCAACATCGTGCCGGGCCTCATGGGGCTGATTCTGACCCTCACCATGCTGATCTTCACGGCGCTCTCGGTGACCCGCGAGATCGAGCGCGGCACCATGGAGAGCCTGCTCGCCATGCCGATCCGCCCGGTCGAGATCATGCTCGGCAAGATCGCCCCCTATCTGCTGGTCGGCGGCGTGCAGATGACGATCATCCTGGTCGCCGCGAGGCTCCTGTTCGACATCCCGGTGATCGGCAGCCTGTGGCTCCTGGTCGGCCTGACGCTGCTCTTCATCCTGGCCAATCTCTCGATCGGCTACACGTTCTCGACCATCGCCCAGAACCAGCTCCAGGCGATGCAGATGTCGTTCTTCTTCTTCCTGCCGAACATCCTCCTGTCCGGCTTCATGTTCCCGTTCAAGGGCATGCCCGGCTGGGCTCAGGCGGTCGGCGAGATCCTGCCGCTGACCCATTACCTGCGCATCGTGCGCGGGATCATGCTCAAGGGCGCGACCTTCACGGATCTGCAGACCGACGTGCTGGCCCTCGCGGTCTTCACCCTGTTCGCCATGGGCGTGGCGGTGGCGCGCTTCCGCCAGACTCTCGATTGAGGATCAGTCGGCCACCGCCGCCTCCGCGGCCTTGACGGCAGCGCCGCGCAGGGGCCGCTCCTCCAGCGCGAGGAGGAAGGCCAGCGACAGACCGAAGCCCACGATGGCCGCGATGAAGACCCAGCTGAACACATCCGCCAGATCGACCCCGCTCTGGGCCGCGACCGTGCTCAGGCTCTCGAAGCTCGTGGCCCCGCTCAGGCCGGCCCCGCCGAGCACGATGGCGCCGAAGATCGCCACGATGAAGGCGCCGCCGAGCGACCGGAAGAAATTGGCCGTGCCCGTCGCGGTTCCCATCTGGTGCGGAGCGACCGCGTTCTGGGTCGTCACCATGGTGACCGGCAGAACCGTGCCCAGCCCGATGCTGATGACGGCCAGGATGATCTCGACCATGAGGATCGACAGGGACTGGCCATAGGCCGCGAGGATTCCGGTCGTCGCCATGGCGACCAGGAGGCCCGCCGTGGGAAGCCGCTTGTAGTGCTTCACCTTGGCCATGGTGCGTCCGGACAGGGTGGCGCCCACCACCGTTCCGGCCATGAGGGGAATCAGCGCGAGGCCCGACTGGCTCGCCGAGATGCCGCGCACGGCCTCGAAATAGACCGGCAGATAGATCGTGAGGCCGATATAGGTGCCCATGCCGAAGCAGGCGGCGAGCACCGCCATGCGCACCACCGGGTTGTGCAGCACGCCCGGCGGGATCAGGGGCTCGGGCGCGAGCCGCATGCGGAGGGCGAACAGGATCCAGAGCACGACGGAGCCCGCGATGAGCCCCACGATCGGCAGGGAGCCCCAGGGATAGCGGATCCCGCCCCAGCTCAGGGCCAGGAGCAGCACGACCGTGGCCGCCACGAGGAGGAAGGCGCCGAGCAGATCGAGTTGGTGCGGGCGCTCGAACCGGGGCAGCCGCCTCAGGCTGCGATAGGCGATCGCGAAGGCGATGAGCCCCAGGGGCAGGTTGATCCAGAAGATCATCGACCAATGCAGCTTCTCCGCGATGAAGCCGCCGAGCACGGGCCCCAGGAGGCTCGAACTCATGAAGACGCTGGCGAAATAGACCTGGTAGCGCCCGCGCTCCTTGGGGGGCACGATGTCGGCGATGATGGTCTGCGCCAGCGCGATGAGCCCGCCGCCGCCGATGCCCTGCAGGCCTCGGGCCAGGATGAGAATCGTCATGGTGGGGGCGAGCGCGCAGGCGATGGACCCGATGACGAAGATCACGATGCCCGTCAGCATGATGCCGCGCCGGCCGTAGGAATCGCTGAGCTTGCCGTAGAGCGGCGTGACCGCCGTCGAGGTCAGGAGATAGACCGTCACGATCCAGGACAGATGCTCCAGGTCGCCCAGCTCGCGGCCGATGGTGGGAAGCGCCGTCGCGATGATGGTCTGGTCGAGGGCCGCCAGGAACATGGCCAGGATGACGCCGGCGATGATGGTGCGGATTTCGGCATGGCTCAGAGCCGTGCCCTGACCGCCGTGAGGCTGCGCTGTGGGGGATTGGTCCATGGTATCCATCGTGTTCCGGCAGGCTCATCTAAGGGACGACCACGGCCGTGTCGAACTTAAGATTGCAAGGCTGGTATGCGTCTGCGTTCGCGATTGGGCTAAGCCCCGGGTTGGTCCACAGGTTCCATCGGTCACCGGCATGGCTCCAGGGCCGCGGGTCTGGCGTTGACCTGCGATGTTTCTCTATTGTTCCTTTCATGGCATCCCGCACCCGATTCTCCCTCGCCCAGGCCCGGCGCATCGCGCTCGCCGCGCAAGGCTTCCATGAAGGCCGCCCCGCGGCGGCGGCCAAGCGCCATCTGAGCCGCGTGCTGCAGCGCTCGCACCTGCTCCAGATCGATTCGGTCAATGTGCTGGTCCGGGCCCATTACATGCCGCTCTTCTCGCGGATCGGCGCCTATGACCGCAGTCTTCTCGAGACGACCGCCTATCACCCGAGGCGGCGCGAGGCCTTCGAGTACTGGGGTCACGAGGCCTCCCTGATCCGCCTCGATCTGCACCCTCACTTCCGCTGGCGCATGGAGCGAGCCCGGCGCGGCGAGGGCATCTATGGCGGCCTCGCCCGGTTCGGGCGCGAGAGGCGCGCCTTCATCGAGGAGGTTCGCCGCGAGATCGAAACCCGCGGTCCGATCGGGGCGGGCGAGCTCTCGATCGGCGGTAAGGGTCAGGGCTCTTGGTGGGGCTGGAGCGACGGCAAGCGGGCGCTCGAATGGCTGTTCTGGGCCGGCCTGGTCACCACGGCCACGCGGCGCGGCTTCGAGCGCCTCTACGACCTGCCGGAGCGGGTTCTGCCCGCCCACATCCTGAACGCCCCGACGCCCTCGCCCGAGGAGGCGCAGCGCGAGCTGCTTCGGCTCTCCATCCGGTCGCTCGGCATCGCGTCGGAGCGGTGCCTGCGCGACTATTTCCGCCTGGACCCGCAGGACGCGAAGGCCCGCATCCCCGAACTCGTCGAGGCCGGCGATCTCGTCCCCGTCGCGGTGGAGGGCTGGAGCGGGCCGGTCTATCTCGACCCGCAGGCCAGGCACCCGCGCCGGGTCGAGGCCCGGGCCCTCGTGTCGCCCTTCGATCCGATCGTCTGGGAGCGCACCCGGACCGAGCGCCTGTTCGATTTCCGCTACCGGATCGAGATCTACACCCCGGTCGAGAAGCGCGAATTCGGCTATTACTGCCTGCCCTTCGTGCTCGGCGAACGAATCGTCGCCCGGGTCGACCTCAAGGCGGACCGGGCGGCCGGCAACCTCATCGTGCATTCGATCCATCCGGAAGCCGGCGTGTCCCCCGAGGAGATCGCCCCGGCGCTCGGGGACGAGCTTCGCCTCATGGCCGAGTGGCTCAACCTCGGCAGCATCACCGCCCCGAAGGCGTGGCGGACGTCGCTGGCGGTGTGAGCGCTCACCCTCGCCGGCAGCACCGCATGTGCCGGTGATCGCGATGATGGGAGGCGCGGCGCCGGTCCGGATTGGGATGGGCCCGCCTTGATCCTCTCCCGGTCATCACCGGGCTTGTCCCGGTGATCTCGCTTGCTTGAAGCGCCGCGCCGTTCCGATCGGGATGGCCGGCACAAGGCCGGCCATGACGCGGGAGGGTCGGATGACGGGGGAGCGT